>NZ_SFBY01000022.1:0-14775 GCF_007095505.1 Microcystis sp. M_QC_C_20170808_M3Col | reverse complement strand
GGGTTTCGTTCAGAAAAGACTTCAAATTCGGCCTTGAACGAGTAAAACTTTCTAGGAAATAAGGTGGAACATGAGATTTTTTCGACTTGTTCAAAGTGGCCGGAGGGCATTCGGACACTGAAAACGGACGGGTCGAAAGTGTCAGACTTAAGCAATTAAGCGTTTTTCGGTGAAGCGTCAACCCCATTCAGCGACCACCCTAAAAAAGTGGCGTGGTGAGAAATCGCCGTCCGTTTTACGGCGGCGAGGATGTCAAAATTGGCAAGACTATCCCATTGGCCTCTAGAGAACAACTAATGTGGGGCAATGTGGGGGTGAATTGCCTTCCCCCTCCCCCAGATAACTTTTTCTGATCACCATAACTAGGTGAGAGACTTAAAGATGAGATATTTTTCTGGTGATAGTGAGCATCAAAGGTTTCCAAGCAAGACTGATTAAATAACCCAATCCTGCCACTAAAATAATTGTCGCCCCTGAGGTGAGATTTAAACTATAGGATAACCACAAACCCACTAAAGTAAAGACAATTCCTAAAATAATCGCTAGGATCATCATTCCCTTCATATTTTTAACAAATTGTCCACTGATAGCGGCGGGAATAGTTAGTAAAGCAATTACCATAATTAATCCTACCACCTGCATTACTGCGACAATAGTTAAAGCGGTTATTCCCATTAAACCTAAATAAATTATCTCCACGGGAATATTGCGAATAATCGCAAAGGTTTCATCAAAAGATATGGCTAACAACTCTTTATAAAAGATACTAACTAAGGTTATAATTAATATGTCTATGCCCGCCATTATCCATAAATCATCCCTCGGTACAGTTAAAATACTACCGAAAAGATAACTCATTAAATCAGCTTTATAACCGGGGGTTAAATCAATAAAAATTACCCCAATCGCCATACCAATCGCCCACATCACCCCGATTAAAGTATCAGATCTCTCCCGGATGCGACGCTGTAAAAAACCCATGCCTAACGCCGAAAAAAAGGTAAAAAATATCGCCCCCACCAGGGGATTAATCCCAAAAAAATAACCGATTCCTATGCCTCCATAGGCAGCGTGAGCGATTCCACCACTGATAAAAACCACGCGATTAACTACTACCAAAGTACCAACAATCCCACAGGCAATACTAACTAATATTCCTGCGGCGATGGCATGGCGCATAAAATCAAATTGTAAGACCTCTAGCATAGGGTGTTGGGAAGTGGGAAGTGGGGTGTGGGGTGTGGGGTGTGGGGTGTGGGGTGTGGGGTGTGGGGAAGTGAGGAATTATGAATTAGGGAGTGGGAAGTGGGGAAGTGGGGAAGTGGAGCATTTGGATGAAATTTCCCTATCACCCTAAAACCCTATCACCCTATCTCCTAACTCCTATCTCCTAACTCCTGACTCCTGACTCCTGACTCCTGAATCCTGACTCCTGACTCCTGATAACTGATTATTGATAACTCTCAATTACTTGACGAAATTCGCTTTTTTGTTTGACTCCGCGCATTTCTTTTACTAATTCCCGCTCCTTAAAGAATTGTACCGTGGGAGTCCCGGTTACTTGACCCATTTTGGCAATTTCTGGGTCAGCTTCGATGTCAATTTCCACAAAATAAATTTTGCCATCGTACTCATCGACCACTTTATCTAAAATCGGTTTCAGGGTTTTACAGGGGCCACAGGTGGGAGAAACATATTTTACCATTAACAAGCGATCGCCATCGTGGAATAATTTCCGCAAAGCATAACCCCCAACGTGACGGGTTTTGTTAATATCAAAAGTTTCCTCCGTATCGGCCGGGGTTTCGCTAACAGTTTTCGTCTCGTAATGTTCAGAAGTGGCTGATTGACGGTATTCTTGGATTAAATTATGCTCCGATAACCATCTTTCTGCCAATAACGCCGCCATACACCCCGTACCTGCGGCAGTGATTGCCTGACGGTATTCGTGGTCCTGCACATCTCCTGCGGCAAAAACCCCCTCGACGCTGGTAGCAACAGTCCCCGGTTTGACTTTCACATAACCCACCTCGTCTAATTCTAGTTGTCCTTGGAATAGGGAAGTATTGGGAGTGTGACCGACGGCATAAAATAACCCTCTAACGGCTAATTCGCTGATTTCTCCCGTTTGCGAGTTTTTAATGCGTAATCCTGCCATTTTACTGCCTGTACCGAACACATCCACCGCTTGGGTATGAAAATGAACGGTAACTTTCGGATTATTTAACACCCGGTCTTGCATTGCTTTCGAGGCGCGCATCGCTTCCCCGCGTACCAATAAATGGACGTGAGAGCCGTATTTAGTTAAATATACGGCTTCTTCTGCCGCCGAGTCACCGCCACCAATCACAGCGAGGTTTTCCTCTCTAAATATCGGTGTAGCACCGTCACAGATAGCACAAGCGGAAATCCCGTTACTCCAGAATTGGGCCTCGCTGGGTAATCCTAAGCGTTTGGCAGTGGCTCCCGTGGCAATAATAATACTATTGGCCTTAACTTCCCGGTCGGTGGAACGAATGGTAAAAGGACGCTGACTTAAATCCACCGAGATAACATCTTCGGTATAACATTCCGTCCCCCATCTTTCGGCCTGTTCTTTCATTCTTTCCATGAGCTTCGGACCGGTGATTCCTTCGGGAAAACCGGGGAAATTTTCTACTTCTGTGGTGGTCATCAATTGTCCCCCCGGAATGCCTCCCGCTTGGAAACCCTCAAACATCAAGGGTTTTAAGTTCGCACGCGCCGCATAAATCGCCGCCGTATATCCCGCGGGTCCCGAACCAATAATGACTAAATTCTCGACAGTCATAACCGTAAATGCAACTCATAACGACTACGCTTTTTAGTATAGCAGATAATGTCGGGCGGGTTAGACGACGATAAGTTAGATAACCAGAGTTCGGGATAAGCAACAACCCTGATTCTCCTCTAGAAGTCATGGCAAAATTTCCTTAACCCGAACTGACACCAGGATAGAGGGGGGAAGGTGATCTCCCACGAGCTATCGATTACCGACATTTAAAGCACGAGAGAGTGATAAAATCGAGTTTTTTGGGAAAATTATCGAAAAATTTGACGAGTTATACCAGTATTTTTCTAATTCTGGGTAATGCTCGCCCACCAATTCGCCAGAGGATGTTCTCGCGGGGGTGAATATCGTCCTTTGACTCGAACCGATTTGAGAACGTTTTTCAAATCTTGATCGCTAATCTTCTTTTTTTCCGCCCAATATTGCAGAATTTCAGGAGTCGAGAGGATTTCTAGGTTTGGTTTTTCCCGTCGAAATAAGTTCGTTGCCTGTTTGTCATCCGTCGCAATTGCCCAGCCTCTGGAAATAGCGATCGCTCCGCTTGCCGACTCTCCATCATCTTTTAAAATAGCGACATAATTGACAAAAAGATCAGTTTCTGATTCGGATTCAAAATCAACAATTTGGATGATTTCGTTATTAACCGATTTATCTAGCTGGAGTCTGTCACTTTCTTCAAAGCGATCGAAGTTAATCAATTCCTCTTCCCAAACTGTTTGCGCGATCATAATTTGAATGGGAATAGCCGTAATGATTTTTAAAAAACAACCAGAAGCTATCAGATTAAAAACACAACAGGCATCGAAAACAATAGGGGAGGATCGCTTCAGCATAAGGTTAATAGCCTCTCCCCCACTTATTTGATTTTAGTTAAATCAATATCTCTGTAGTCTTCGGTTAATTCCTGTGATGGTTCACGCAATATCTCGGCGAGCCGACGAGCTTCTAGGCGATCAACACCTAAAAAATGAGCGAAAGCACCTTCAGTAATTAGTTCTCGATTGTAAGCCTCGATCGCTAAACGTTGATAATGAGTAGGAGTTAAATCGTAGGATTTATTAGGATTATTTTCTAAGCCTAGTTCCTGTTGCGCTTTTCGGATTTTAAATCCACTATCTTTTAATCTGTTATAAGTACCCGATGGCAGCAATTGCATTTCTTCCAATCGATAGCATAGTGCTTGTACCGAAACACCGTAGTAATGAGCTAAGTGAATTAAATCGGTAGGAGTAAATTTACTTTGCGATCGTTTAATGTCATTATAACGTTTCAGTAAGCTACTGGTGGGCATGAGAAAATATTTCGGAAAAGCTTCCGCCAATTGTTCACTTTTAGGCATTCTTTGATATTCATCGAGATAATCGATCACGGGATGATAACGATGGGCTAAAAAATGGAGATAACCGTGGGCTAATGACCACAGTTGACGTTCTTGCGGATGATTGGCATTAATCGCCATACAAGCTCCTACGGTTTCATTATAGCTATACATTTCGGAGCATTTCGATTGGGAAGGCATGGGCAGATAAAAAATTCTGATTCCTACTTCTTGTTCTAAAATCTCTCGTAATAGCGGAATAGGTTTATCTCCTAAACCTATTCGTTGTCTTTCCGCATTGGCGATACTTTCGGCGATAATATTAATGGGAAAAGTATCATCTAGATGATATTCGGGGGGATAGTTACGGGGTAAAGGAGACTTCATTAGTTCTTCTAATTCAAGGTAATTTTGACAGAATTCTTGGAAGCGCAAGATCACAGACTGTACTTCCGTTTTTTCCGCTTCACCTTGACGAGAAGCGGAACGAAATTGTACCTCGAAAGATTCAATCGGAGGGGTTAAGACAAGAAAATCACTAACACTTTTACCGTAAGCGCGAGCGAGTTTTACTAATTCTGAGGATTTGAGACGGCGCTCCCCTTTTTCAATCGCGACTAGGGTTGTCCGCGCCACCTCGATAATTTTTGCCGCCGCTTCTTGCGTCATGCTGCGCTGTTCTCGCGCTTGTTTGAGTCGTTTTCCTAAGTCGTAGAGATTGATGTGATCGAGGATATTATTCGTCATGATTGTAATTCTCGATTTTCGTTAAATAAAGTTAGTTTTTATAGCCTGTATTACAATAAGGATGGGTAACTTGTCCATTATCTACATTTGCCGAACCTCCATCTCGTTTGCGTTTTTTATGATCGATGGAAATAGAGTTACAGTGAATCAGTCCGTTGCAAATTTGACAACGCGGAGCTTTTGAAAATGTTTCCAAAATAAAAATTTCACTCTTTTGGTCTTGACTAAAATTTTGTGATACTGCTGATGTTGAAGTTGGCAAATCATGGCGATATTCGATTTTTAAGTAATCAAAATTATTATTTTTTACAATATCTTCTAGAATAAAATTTATTTCTTTATTACTCTTTAAACCTTCAACAATTTTAAACCAAAACTCAGCAATAGGTCTATAGCTTTTTTGAACAGAGCGATATTTGCTCATGATTGAGGGAACCAAGTAATTATGCTCAAATAAAAATTGCTCAAATTTTGCTCGGATATCTATGAAGTCATTTAAATGCTTTGTTTCTACTAGCTTGATAACAAAATAAACAGTTGCGAGAAAAGAAACCGTACGGTATCTTCCGGATCGAGAATAACAATACAGTAACGGATGCAAGCCAAGAGACGAAGCATGATTACTATTAAACCGTTTAGCAACTTTTTTAGCTTGTTTCAAAAAATTTATCGTTGTTTCTCCTGTTTCATCATTCTCAATATTTGGATTTTCATCTTCAACATGATTGGCAATATTAACAAAAGTGAGAATCATGGATAAGGTTTCATTAGAGTATAGCTTTCCGCACAATGGCAAATCTAAAGTTTTAATAGGAGTTTGTAGAGGTGGTTGAAATAGTATATTGTTAATCTCTTTAGCCAGTTCTTCTACTTGACACTGCTTTTCCTCAGAAAATCTTGACCAATATTTATGTCCCGTTCCACTATTTATAATTGCTCGTGTTGCAATACTATTTGGGTTTCTTCTGGATCTCAACAGCTTAATTTCAGTTGTATCAAGCGGAGTAGATTGTTGATTGATTTTAAAAAAGGAATCTTCAGCTTTTTCTGAATTTCCTTCAACCCATTGAAGCTGAATGGCTAATACTCCTAGCTCTCTAGCATTATTGACAATATCATTCCTAACTTTATCTGGCTTTTCTAAAGCTAGTTTGAAGTTCTGATACGATCCAACTTTTTTATCGATCAGTTTTCTGGTTCTATCGGCTATATTTAATTGTTCATCAGGAACAATACCATTATAAAAAAGCTTTGATATTACACCGTCTCCGTAGCCATCATTTACCCACGCTATCAATGAACTTAATCGATGACTGCCATCTATAACAAAAATTAATCCACTTTCACTACGCCATAAAATAATAGCTGGGATCAAATCACCTTCTACGAAACTTTTAATAAACTGACATACTCGTTCTTGATCCCATTCATTCGTCTCTCTTTGAAAGTCGGGCTTACGAACAACGGGAAAAAAAAATGAATCAGGTGTAATATCCCTAATAGCGATAGACTCTATTTTCTTAATTGCTTTAGTGCTGGCTCTGATTTCAAAGTCTTCTCGCGGAATTAAAGCATCCAGATTAACTGTAACCATAAGTCTGTCGTGCGGGTAGAGAAAGGTAATAATGTCGTATAGGCGATCTCTTAATATATTAACTCTTTTATGCTGACATTGTTAGAAATTTACGGGGTTTTTGCAGGGTGAGAGCATCTCAAAAGCTATTGACAATTGGCCAATTTTGTGATCTGCATGAGCATTTCAGGTGATACCAGTCAATCAGAATAGTTACGAAATCTTAACATTTGGTCGATTTTTGCTTAACAATTGAGATGGCAAATTCTCCTCAAATATTCCTGAATCGTGGGTAAACAACTCACATAAAGTTCATTTTGTCAAGGATTGTTAAGATGCGCTTGCCCTGGCAACTGAATTTTCCCCGGTAGAGGTTCCTGGCGGGAGTTATGGGGATATTGGTCATCGATTAAATCCTCTAAAGTTTTGGCAATAAGTTCAACAAAGCTATTTTTGTGAACTTTTGCCAGTTTTTTGAAAGAGCGCTCGAAGTTGTCAGAAGATTCAATCGAGAAGGGAATTGAGCCAGTCATGCACCTATGACCATTGTAGAAGAAATTGACAATTAGTACAAGTGTATGAAGAAAGCTTAACAATGCTCATGGGGTAATGGGGGAAGTTTTAATATTTGTCGTCACTCACTCTACCAGTGGGTAAAGTCTGCCGCAAATTGAGATAGGGATAACAGCTTAATACGGGTATCTTGAGCGACTTTTTGGCGCATTTGAGCGGTATTATATCCCCAATCGGCTAAATATAAGCCCACATCGTTTAAATCTGCTTGTTGTTGCACTAATTCCAAAGCATCGAGACGATCCTCGACAAACCACAAATTAGCGGGAGATTCTGGTAAATCAGCCAGTATTTGCTGAATAGTCAGGTATTTCGGCTGTTTAATCTCTTTGCCGATTAATCTCGCTTCGGGAAAATTAATTGCTACTTTTTGTAACAATTGCTTGACAAAACGACTTTCTTTTGTAGTGATGATATAAACCAAAAAATCCGAGTCTAAAAGAGAGGCCAGGCGATCGATTGCGGGTTGATAAAATTGATGTAAGGCTAACCAAGACTCTAGATCCGACTCAATCCATCGATCCCTAAGACCATCGAGAGCATTTGAGAGAACTTTTTTCGCTATTTTCTCCCTTTCTAGCAGATTTTGCCGAATTGACGGCCAATTATTTAAAGCTTCCTCGTCGGGAATACCGAGAACGAGCGATCGCAACAGTAAGGGCATTTCCCAACCGGTTTCGATAACGGGACGAAGTTGCGAAAACCTAGGGAAAAAATCCTCGGGAATTATTTCCGGCCAAAGGGTTTCATAGGTGCGTTTGCTAATCTGAAAATACTCGATCATGCCATCACAAAGAACACCATCAAAATCGAGTGCTAGAATGCGGGGGGATTGATTCATAAATGCTGGTTTAATCTAAATAATGGCAGTATAGCGCAGGGAAAATTAAAAAATTGTCCAAGACATCACGCTATTAGCTATTCTTTGCTTCACCGTTGACATAACATAGCTGTCTGATGATTTCTGTAACAGAATTTTTCAATCCCTCTACATGAATCCAGCCTACATAGGGTTTGCGGCAAAAAGTTTTTCTTGGGGGTAGGGTGTGGGGTGTGGGGTGTGGGGTTTTACCCATTTTCAGGGGGTCAATTACCTAATTTTCAGGGAAAAAGTGCCTCAATTTCCCCCCCGAACACTCCAATGGCTGGCACTTTTTGATTGACAAAAAGTCTAAAAGTCTTACCCAACAAGGTTTTTAGATTTTTTCAGCAAACCCTAAATAATCAGTCTTTGATAACCGGATTTAGTATAAGATATAAATCTTCTTTTGTGAGATGGTTAAAACTTAGACTAAAAACAACTTTTGGAACTGTAAAAATTTGGCATTCATCCCTTGATTCAGCAAGGCCTTTTGATTACAGCAATTACCAGTCAAGGAATATAGCTTATGGTTCAAAGTTTTAGGCATCGATCGAGATTGTTGATTTCTAACAATCTTTCTGCTACATTAAATGAACTATTAATCATTTAGGTTTACTGGCGAAATTGCCGAAAAATAATTATCAGAGTTTATCTTTATTTGAGGGGTAGTTTTGTAGATGTTAACTAGGTTAAAGATGGCATAGCCAACGCATAATTGAAACCAGGTGATTATCATTGGTTAAGTTACCGGCATTGGTGAGTTTTTTCGTCTCTAATTGCTGATAAATTTCCCTAGCCATTTTTGGTTCAATAGCAGCGCCGATAAAAAAAGTATAAGGATGCTTAGAGATTTTTCTAAAAGCATCATCAATTCTCTGCAAAGCAGTACGAGCAGTTTTCCAATGTTCATCTGCTCCTGCGGGATCAATCCCACCTTTTAATTCTCCCAAAGCAATGTATAAATCAGGAGATTGTAAGGTTTGTTTTTTGATTTTTTGATTAGCTAATTGCGTCGAATCACATTTTAAAAGGCACAAATCAATATTGTTGTTATTAACAAGGGGAACATTGACATTATAAATTATTGTTCTTGGTTGGCTGTTATTTAACCAGCTAACACCTCTAACCAAGATTTCTAGATTAGGTGTCATTTCTTCAGCTTCTCTCCATTGATTATTACTAGAATTGAGCCAATCATAAGCAATCCCTGCTACTCTTAAAGTTGCTAATAGAGAACGAGTAAATTTACTTTGAGCTAAGGAGCCACCTGCATTTCTCATGATTCCTCCTAAAGTGTCACCCCGAATCAATAGAAATCTATAGACTAACTCCTCGACAAAATTAGTCCCCGCAGGTTCCAGAAAATTGACAATTAATTCTTGAATTGCTTCTACCTTGTCTTGGGGATGTAAATAATTTTTAGCTTTATCAGAAATTCCCGATGCAGTTAATAAAGCCGCTTGAATATCTGGGATGTTTAGTAACTCTCTAGGATTGTTTACGGTTTGGGCAATAATTTTTAAGGTTCTTGCTTCTGCAATTAAAGGAGTAGCTCTCTGATTTTTTTCTAAGGCTAGAGCAATAAATCCTGAACGGATAGCTTCATAGGTAGTCTCCAAATCACAACTTTGGTTTAAATGCAAGAGATAGGGTTTTTCCATTAAGGCTTTCTCCACACATAAATACATTTTCTTAAAGATTCTCTACCATGACATCCCATTTGCTGACTACTATTACCTTTTCCATTGGGAACTACTAAAATATTTTCTACTTTAAATCCAATTTCTTCAGCAATTTTTGACAAAATTAAATCTACAGAAATACTAGCTCCCGCATAACGAACGTTATCATTAATCATACAGAAAATACCAGAGGATTTCATAACCCGAAAGCATTCATAAATTAGACAAGACATTTCCAGAAAATACCCCCTGATCATCCGAGGAATACCATGGTTATTTAAGGCCTTGCTTGATTTTAATTCCTCTAAATAATCCAGGACACTTTCTAATAATTTTTGACGATCAGTTATGGCAATGGCTGGCGACCATTGTTCATTTATTTTTAGTAACTCTTTGGGTTTATTTTCAACAGTGCAACTAAGCATTTGTTGACGTAATTGTTTTAATTGTAGTTGATCTATTCCCAATAGAGCCAATTCCAAAGCGTAGATACGAGTATAATCATAGCGATTACAATAAGGAGGAGAAGTAATAATAGAATCGTATTTTTCTGAGGAAATCTCTGGCAAAATCTCAAGACAAGAACCTTGATATAGTTGAATTTTTCCCTGAGGATAATCTCTAGAAAAAAGTTCCAATTGTTGCTGACTAGGCTCTAAATCTGCGAGAATTTCTCTTAACTTGCTATGGAGGGCAATTTTAAAGTCTAAAATTTCCCCTTTGTCAAATATATTTTTGCCCTGTTGTCTCCCAGAACGATAATCCCAACGCAGGTATTGACCATCTTTTCTAGTATAGCTAATTGATTCGAGAATAGAAAGTAAGGCAAATTTTAAGATCCCTTGCACTCGCTCATTCTCTTGGGCAATCAACCCTAAGTAACTTTCTATACAAGCCTGATTTTCTTGGGGATATGCTCCTTGAGTAATTGGTAATTCTAATAACTTAACTTTGTAATCTACCTGTTGCCAAAGGCTATGGTTAGACCAATACTCTAGACGATATATATCATCACTATTTAAGCCATTCTCTAAAATTTGTCTAGTAATAATTAATTCCTGTCCAATCGGCAATAGTTCTATTCCATCTGCTGATAAACCCCTGGCCGCCGCCGCAAATAAAGTTGTTCCGCTGCCGGCGAAAGGGTCTAGTATTTTTCCTTGTTTGATACCATATTTTTCTAGAAGATAAACTATCAGATCAACGGAAAAACCCTCTTTATATTTATACCAGCGATAAACCGGTTGATTTTTATTACCTTGAAAACTCACTAGGGTACGAGATAATTGCTCAGAATCAAGTAATTTGTTTTGAAAATAATTAAATAATTCTCGATCGAGATTGTTGATTTCTAACAATCTTTCTGCTACATTAACTGAACTATTAATCATTTAGGTTTACTGGCGAAATTGCCGAAAAATAATTATCAGAGTTTATCTTTATTTGACTTGTAATTTTAATCAGTGGGGAAAGGGCGATACTTAAGGATTAATTCTCGCACCGATTCCCCTAGATTTAATCTCAATCCCCTAGACAAATACCCAAACCCCTGGCGGTTTTGACTAAAGTTTCTTCGGGATCGACGACGCGATAGGTTTTAATCGCCTCCTCAATGGGAACACTGACCACTTGCCGATTTTGCCAGGCCACCATGCGATCGAATTCTTCCCGGGCAATCAGATCCACGGCCGCAACGCCAAAAGCCGCCCCCAGTAAGCGATCCATTGGAGAAGGAATACCCCCCCGTTGAATGTGGCCCAGGAAAGTCACTCTCGTTTCGGCCCCGGTTTCCCTGGCAACTTCTTCGGCTAAATAGCGACCGATACCCCCGAGACGATCTTCCCCTAGGGCTTTCTTTTGTGATAGGCGATCGCCGGTTTCCGTACGCACAGCCTCGGAGACAATAATCAGAGAAAACTGTTTATCCATACGCTGCCGTTGCCGGATCTTCTCGCAGATATTCTCTAATCGGTAGGGAATTTCGGGAATGAGAATGATATCGGCCCCCCCCGCAATACCGGCAGCCAGGGCGATATGGCCGGCATCTCTACCCATAACTTCTAGAATCATCACCCGGTTATGACTAGCGGCGGTAAAATGGAGGCGATCGAGGGCTTCTGTGGCGATATTAGTAGCTGTATCGAAGCCGATGGAGACTTCTGTAGCTCCCACATCATTATCGATGGTTTTGGGGATACCAATCAGATTAATGCCTCCCTGTTGGGCAATACGGCGCAAAATCGCCAGACTACCATCGCCACCGATGCCGATCAGGGCATCCAGTCCCAGACTATGATAGCCGTCAATGATTTCCTGAGAGCGATCGATCAGGGTTCCATCCGGCATCGGGAAAGCGAAGGGATCCCCCTTATTGGTAGTACCGAGAATTGTTCCTCCCATCACCAACAGGCGATCGACTCCTTCAATATCAAAGATAGTGGTTTTTGGGGGACGGTTAATTAATCCGTTAGTTGCTTCTCGAATACCCACCACTTCCCAGCCATAATTGCCACTGGCATGGTGGACAACGGCACGAATGGCGGCATTTAAACCCGCACAGTCACCACCACTGGTGAGCAGTCCAATTCGTTTTTTTTCACCCATAGGTTTTTGTTAGGAGATTAACAAATCTATATTTAGGGAAAAGTTGCAGATAATGCCTGAAAATTAAGAAAGTTTCTAGATCGTCCCTGACAGCTAGGGGAAAAATCCGCTCCCATCCCCTCAGTAATCGATCACGAGCAGGGTATGCAGGGCGACACGGATTCCCATTATACTAGAAAGTATATAGCAATCTTAGGGCATTTGTCAACCCTAATGTACGATAAATTTTCTGATAACTGATAGCCGATCAATTTAACTATTTACTGCTTGCTGAAGACGGGATATATCCCAACCTTTTTGATTGAGAAGTAGCCAAGACTGCATTAAATCTGGACCGTGTAACTCCCCCATCAAAGCGGCGCGCAGAGACTTCATCACTAGACCTTTTTTAACCCGATGGGCTTTAGTTGTTGTCTCAACAATCCCCTTAGCAACTTCTCCAGTCAAATCGGGAGTAATAGCGGCGAGAATATCCTTGATAATATCCTTAACTCCCTCTAATTGTAATTGACTTAAAGCCTCCTGATTATAATTAGCCAGAGGAGTTAAAAGTAGGCGACTTTCGGCGACAGCATCGCTTAAACGAGTTAAACTCGGACCGATGAGAGTAGCCAATCCGATCAACCAAGCTCGATCGGTTTCAGCATCAAAATTATACCCTGCTTCTTGCCAGTAGGGGAGAAGTAAAGGCACTAATTCCTCACCGCTTAAACGATGGAGATATTGACTATTAATCCAATCCAATTTAGTCCAGTCAAATTTTGCCCCCGCTTTATTTACCCGTTCTAAACTAAACACTTCAGCGGCCGTTTCAAGGGTAAAAATTTCTTCAGTGGAATCGGGAGGAGTCCAACCGAGGAGAGTCATGTAATTAACCAAAGCTTGCGGCAGAAAACCCAGTTTTCGGAAATCCTCGATCGAAGTGACTCCATCCCGTTTAGATAACTTACGACCCTCCTGATTTAAGATCAAAGGAGTGTGGGCAAACTCCGGCACTTTTGCCCCTAAAGCTTCGTATAAAAGAATTTGTTTAGCCGTATTAGCGATGTGATCTTCCCCACGAATAACATGGGTAATTTCCATATCGATATCATCAACAACTACCGCTAAATTATAGAGAGGCTGACCAAAGTTTTCCTCGGCATTTTCGCTGGTACGAGCGATCACCATATCTCCCCCTAAATCACTACCTTTCCAGATAACTTTTTCCCGGATTAAATCCTGCCAAATAATTTCTCGATCGTCATCAATAATAAAACGAATTACTGCTTTTCTTCCCCCTTGCTCGAATTGAGCTTGTTGTTCGGGGGTGAGATAACGATGACGATTATCGTAACGGGGGGCAAGATTGCGGGCTTTTTGTTCTTCCCGCATTTTTTCCAATTCTTCCGGGGTACAATAACAACGATAGGCTAAACCTCGATCGAGCAGGGTTTGAATGGCTTGACGATAATAATTAAGGCGTTGAGTTTGAAAAAAAGGACCTTCATCCCAATTCAGTCCTAACCATTGTAGGCCCGCTTGAATATTTTCCGTATATTCTGGTCGAGAACGTTCTAAATCTGTATCTTCCACGCGCAAGATAAATTTCCCCCGGTGATGATGGGCAAAAAGCCAGTTAAACACGGCTGTGCGCGCTGTTCCAATATGTAAATTTCCCGTGGGACTGGGGGCAATACGAACTCTTACTGTCACGATCTAACTCCTAGGTTTTTTGCGGCAACGATATCCCATGTTATTGCAAATTCACCTAGGCCAACTCGCGAAATTAAGAAAATTAAATGAATAGCTACCAAAGGGTGAGGGAGTCTCCCTCTCCGGGGAGAGGGTTTGAGGGGGAGATATTTCAATAACCGTGTTATTTCGCTAATTCTAGGCAGCGATTAAAGATTTGCTCAAAGGTTGCCAACGAAAATATCTTTCCCCACCCAATTCGAGGACAAATTTTAACCGGGGTTCCTGTTGACTAAGATTAATTAAGTATTGTTTTTCTTCCGAGGACAAAACAAAACTTTCAATAATCCAAATCACTAAACCTTTAGATTTGGGGGGTAAATTTTCCAATTGATAGGTAGCAATGGGAGGAATAAAATAAACCGGTCCCACGGCTGCTTCCTGACCAATATTTTTTTTACCTAAATGGGGGGGACGGACTCCATGAATGCTGGTAAGATAGGCACTTAAATCGCCTAGACCTCTAGCGGTGATATGCAGGACATTGTAACCAGTGGCCCGTAAACGTCTTTGATAGCGTCCCTCGTAACCCCCTTCTAAGGGTGCGTAAACCCCTAAAGCACCGTATTGTTCCAGATCGCGAATAAATGGTTTTCCCGTGGTCAGTAGTGCCATAGCTAGTAAAAAAATCTTTTTCCCTATAATCGCACGTTTTGTTAAGTTGTGCGTCAGCTGAACAAAGAAAGACTTAAGATCAAAGATAGAGAGAGACAATCGCTACTCTCCCAAGGAGGTAATATGTTTCACGATCTCCTTTATCGAAAATTTGGGTTAAAACCCCGTCCTTTGAGGACGGCTTTAAGCTAAAATGGAAAAAGCGATAACCAAGCTAAAAACTGAACCTTGACCACAGATAGTAGGGGGTTTCGTTCA
>NZ_SFBY01000219.1:0-15145 GCF_007095505.1 Microcystis sp. M_QC_C_20170808_M3Col | reverse complement strand
CGAAACGAATAGGCTTTTTCCATGTCTCACATTTTAGCATATATTTGGTAAATGCGCTAGTATTTAACGGTAAAGCCGTCGTAGAACGACGGGGTTTCAGACCCAAAATTTTCGATGACTGAGCAAGATACTGACTGGATAGGTTTGATGATCGGCAATTCTCGGCTACATTGGGGGTATTTTTGCGGTCAAACCCTGTTAGCTTGTCTCGATACTCCCCACCTGAGGGAACCCCTAAGTAATGAATTTTTGCAACAAATTTTCCCTAAACTCTTGACAAATAAATGTGAATGTGCATTGATTGTCGCCTCCGTGGTTCCTAGCCAAAGAGAATTATGGGCAAATTATGGCAATTTACGGATAATTACTTTAAAAAATATTCCTTTACTGGATTTATATCCAACATTCGGCATCGATCGAGCTTTAGCTGTATTGGGTGCGGGAAAAAAATACGGATTTCCCTGTTTAGTAATCGATGCGGGAACGGCCTTAACTTTTACGGGAGTGGATAGGGATAAAAAGCTAGTGGGAGGGGCCATTTTACCCGGGTTCAAGGTGCAATTAGCCAGTTTAAGGGAACGGACGGCAGCCTTACCAGAGGTGTCCTTACCGGAAAGATTACCTCAGATGTGGGCAAAAGAAACAGCAGAAGGGATAAGAAGTGGGATAATTTATACAATTTTGGCGGGAATAGAAAAATTCAGTCAGGAATGGTTAAATTTATATCCAGAGAGCGGGATAATTTTAACAGGGGGAGATGGGGACTTAATTAGGGATTACTGGCAAGAAAACGCCATTAAATCACCCCTAGTGGATAGGACGATAATTTTTGAGGGAATTGCCGCAGTTAAGGGAATCCCCTACTATTTAATTGACAAAGGGGAACCTATCTAGTAGAGTCGGGGAAAGTTTTCTCAACTGGGGAAATTTCTCAGCAACTAGGCACAAAATTCAGGATATAGTTATGGCGATCGTTCTAGTAACTGGTTCTGCTGGTTTAATCGGTTCCGAATCAGTACGATTTTTTGGCGATCGGGGTTATACTGTCGTCGGTATCGATAATAATATGCGTCAGGTATTTTTTGGTGAAGACGCTTCAACGGAGTGGAATCGAGCCAAATTATCCCAAGATTACAGGGATAAATACATTCACCACGCTGTAGATATTCGCGATCATGAAGCTATTGCAGCTATATTTAAAACCTATAGTCATGATATATCCTTAATTATCCACACGGCGGCGCAACCTTCCCACGATTGGGCAGCTAAGGATCCCTATATGGATTTTAGTGTCAATGCTAACGGAACTTTAGTATTATTAGAAAATACTCGTCAACAATGTCCCCAAGCAGTATTTATTTTCTGTTCCACCAATAAAGTTTACGGGGATAGACCGAATGAATTGCCTTTAGTAGAAAAAGAATTACGTTGGGAAATCTCGGAAAATCATCCTTATTTTGCTCAAGGTATTGACGAGTTGATGAGTATTGATGCTTGTAAACATTCTTTGTTTGGTGCCTCGAAAGTGGCGGCGGATGTATTAGTACAAGAATACGGTCGTTATTTTGAGATGAAAACTGCCTCTTTTCGTGGTGGTTGTTTAACCGGTCCAAGTCATTCGGGAACCCAATTACACGGGTTTTTATCCTACTTAATGAAATGTACGATGATTGGCAAAGAATACAGTATTTATGGGTATAAGGGTAAGCAGGTACGCGATAATATTCATAGTTACGATCTCGTCAATGCTTTCTATCATTTTTATCAGACCCCGCGAGTAGCAGAAGTTTATAATATCGGTGGTAGTCGCTTTAGCAATTGTTCTATGTTAGAAGCTATTCAAGAATGTGAAGCGATTGCGGATAAAAAGTTAAACTGGCAGTATGTAGAGACTAATCGTATTGGTGATCATATCTGGTGGATTTCTGATGTGAGTAAGTTTAAAAATCATTATCCTGATTGGCAGTTAACCTACACAGTAACAGATATTCTCAAAGAGATTTTTAGTCAAAACGTTAGCCGTTGGATCTAGGGTAAATCAAGAATTATTCTGGTCAATTTTTATTTGCTAGTTTTCCCTCGTTACAAAAGTGATTTTTAGCCAAATATACTGCTAGTAATTAAGGGAATCTGTCAATTATATAACCAGAGGAGATTAATGATGTTATTAATAGCAATAAGTAGGGAAGCACAATTATTTGTAGGATGGTTTAGCGGTAGTGTAACCCATGCCGGCGTTTGGTTTCATGCTTCAACCCAACCTACGTTCATCTTATATTTAATTCCACCCACCTACTTATTGACCTAGAAAAACTAAACCAGAGTATATTTTAAGATACTATTATGTTAACTAAAATCTACAACAATAAAATTTTCCGATTTCTCATTGCTGGGGGAGTGGCATTTCTAATCAACTTGTTCTTAATTTATTGGTTCATTGATGACTTGGGATTTAATACCCCATTGCTCAAAAATGTCGCCAACGTCATCTCTATAGAAATATCTTTAATTGCCAGTTTCTTTATCTATAGAATCTGGGTGTGGACTGGAGGAGATTGGACAATTAGAGATGTGATTTTGATACAACTTCCTCTCTATCATCTCTCGGCAGGTTTAGCAGTTTTACTGCGAGTTTTATTGATATTTCCCTTCTTAAACTGGTTAGGAATTAGCCCCGGAGTTAACACAATGATTGGGGTTTTACTGGGAGCTAGTATTAATTATGTTGCCAGTGATAGCCTAATTTTTAAACCCAAGAATAAGACTAATGAGACAGAAATGTACTATCCCGAAGGATTAGCACCAGCTTTCGAGATGGACGGTTACTCTCACCCACGTCAATCAAGGGATAACTATGCAGTAAAAACCCTATCAATAATTATCCCTGCTTACAACGAAGAAGATTGCATCGAAAGCACTACTCACTTAATCTCTGAACGTTTAGAACGGGATAAAATTGATTATGAAATCCTAGTGGTTAATGACAATAGCAAAGATAACACCGAGGCAGTTCTGCAAAAAATCAACCAAGAAAATCCTCGGATTCGCTACATCAATAACTATTATCCCAACGGGTTTGGTTTTGCGGTGCGCTGTGGATTAGAAAATTTTAGCGGTGATGCAGTGGCAGTAGTAATGGCAGATAATTCCGACTCTCCCGATAACATGGTGGACTATTATTATAAACTGCAAGAGGGCTACGATTGCGTTTTTGGTTCTCGTTTTATCAAAGGAGGAAAAGTTATTGATTATCCCATTCACAAGTTATTCGTTAATCGTTTGGCTAATCTCTTTATTCAAGTTTTATTTGGGCTAAAATTTAATGATACCACTAACGCCTTTAAAATCTATCGGAAGGAGGTTATCGAAGGAATCTCACCTCTACTATCTCACCATTTTAACTTAACAGTAGAGATGCCCTTAAAAGCAATCGTGCGAGGATATTCCTACACGACAATTCCCATCACTTGGCGCAATCGTACCACGGGGATTTCCAAGTTAAAACTCAAGGAAATGGGCAGTCGTTATTTATTTATAGTTCTCTCTATCTGGTTAGAAAAACACCTTTCTAGAGGCGACTATAAGCGCAAAAAGAAAAAAAATCAAGTTGTTTGATAATTATTATCTAGTGGAGTATTTTTGATGAGTAGGCAAGTGTTAATTACTGGTGGTGCGGGTTTTGTGGGCAGTTCTTTAGGTTTGGGATTAGCCCAACTCTATCCCGACTGGAAAATTATCGCTTTAGATAACTTAAAACGTCGCGGTTCTGAATTAAATATTCCCCGTCTCAAACAAGCGGGAATTGAGTTTGTTCATGGAGATGTCAGAAATGCGGAAGACTTAGAAGCATCCGCTTTGCCAGTGGATTTAATCCTAGAATGTTCGGCAGAACCTTCCGTTTTAGCTGGTTATACTTCCCCCAGCTACGTTTTGCAGACTAACTTAATTGGAACGATTAACTGTTTAGAATTAGCTAGACAAACCCAAGCGGATTTTATTTTTCTCTCCACCAGCAGAGTTTATCCCATTGCCTATCTTAATCAATTAAACTATACAGAAACAGATACTCGTTTTCAGTTATCTGAACAGCAAGATTTACCCGGAGTTTCTGCTTTTGGTATCAGTGAACAATTTCCCTTAGATTTACCCCGTTCTCTCTACGGTTCCACTAAGTTAGCATCGGAATTGATTATTAATGAATATGGGGATGCCTACGGATTAAGAACTTTAATTAATCGCTGTGGAGTTTTAACCGGTCCTTGGCAGATGGGAAAAGTTGATCAGGGAGTTTTTGCCCTTTGGGTGGCTAATCATTACTTTCAGAAGTCCTTAAAATATATCGGTTATGGGGGTACGGGGAAACAGGTTAGAGATTTTCTTCATGTAGCTGATTTACTCGATTTAATCGATATTCAGATTGCTAATTTAGAACAATTCAAAGGGCAGACTTTTAATGTGGGGGGTGGGCAAGATTTTTCCTTGTCCCTTTATGAAACTACAAAACTATGTCAAGAAATCACGGGCAATAGTATAATGATTGAGGCAGTTCCCGAAAATCGCACCGGAGATATGCCAATTTTTATCACTGATTCTCGCCGAGTTATCGAAGCTACAGGTTGGCAGCCTCAGCGCAATGGAAAAACCCTAATCAAGGATATCTGTGATTGGATTCACACCCATGAAAAGGAACTAAAAAGTATTTTCTAGCTGCTTTCTGGCTAATATCTCTGGAAAATGGAGAATAGGGAACTCGAATCCCTGACCTCTGCGGTGCGATCGCAGCACTCTACCAACTGAGCTAATTCCCCATATAATAGACCATAATAGCATTTTTGAGCAGAAAATACTAGGAACTGGCAAGGGAGCGAGGGGCAAAAAATCGAGCGGCTCCTCTCTGGAAAACTTTAAAATAGAAAAAGTAATCTTGAGGATGATAATTAATGGCGATACTACGCTTAGAGAATGGGACAACCTATACCCAGTTAGCCGATATTAGTCTGGAATTGGCCAAATTAAATGTCACTTTAAACTATTGGCCGATCGAAAACGAAGCCACCCGTCAGCTACTTAAACAAGCTTCTCTCACTGACGAAGAAAAAGAAATAGTTTTAACCAGCTTAGACGGTTATTTTAAGCAACTAAAGCAAGAAGCGGGTTATCAAGCTAGAGATTTAATCGTTTTGCACCCTGAAATTCCCAATCTCGACACTTTACTGGCAAAGTTCGAGCGCTGTCACACCCACGCCGACGATGAGGTGCGTTATATCATTGATGGAGAAGGGGTTTTTGGCTTTGTCTTTGCCGATGGTTCTCAGGGGGAATTAACTATTCAACCTCAAGAATATATCAATGTTCCCGCCCAGAGCGAACACTGGTTTCACCTCACTGCCAGTAAACGAGTTAAAGCAGTGCGTTACTTCACCAGTACCGCCGGATGGGTTCCCGAATATACGGAAACTGTCATTCGTTTTCCTAGTTTAACAGCCCTGTAGCCTTTGGTTTCAGGCGAGCGCTCTCCCCATAAGACAGATGAGTTTTGCAGGGATGGCAACGCCGGCAGCCACAATCTGTTAAGCGGCAAATTTGTCCTGTTGAAAAATCTCCCGTCTAGTGCCTAGCTTGACGGGAGATTGTCTCAATTCGGGGGATTGGCGTGATAGATTTAGTCTAAGCCTAATTGATTGCCCCGTTTGTACTGTAAATAGGCGGCAACGAACAAACCCGCTAGGGTAATGGGAATTAAGCCTAGGGTAATCCCTAGCACTAAAGGTTCAATCACGTCTGTACTCCTTGGATTAGCAATTTTTCACCCGTATTTTATCCTAGCAGGGGTCGCCCGCGAAAGATAGGGCGAGCAGGGGGGAGATGGGGTTTGCGGCAAAAAGTTTTTCGTGGGGGTAGTGGGGTGTTGGGGTAGTGGGGTGGTCACTGCGTGCGCGTTGCGGGGGGTAGTGGGGAATTTAGCTGAAATTTCCCTAAATCCCTATCTCCCGACTCCCCAAAAGGAAAACTTCCTATCTCACCATTAAGATAACTGCTGTACTCTAGGAGCGACCGAGAAAAAATTTTCTCAATGTGCCTTTACCCCAATAGCGATCGATTTCTTGCCAGAGATTGTGGAGAAAAAAAACCACTGCTAGACAGAGAGTAACCGCAAGGATTTGAGAGAAACTTTCCCTTTGCCAAAATTTGGCCATTGCCTCCGAAATCACCCGCGTTCCCCGATAAGCTTCCAGAAAACCCTCGATCGAGCCGAGAATCAGTGCTGCTAGGGTATAAACAAAGGTTCGATACAGAACACTAACGTAACGGGGTCGATTTTCTAACCATTCTAGCTTCATGGCTGCGTCGAGAATTGCCACGGTTTTTGCGGCAATGATCGCTCCTAAGATCGCTTTACCCAAAACGTAGGTAGTAATCGAATACTCTTCCAGAAATAATTTCATGATCAGAAGAATATAACCGAAAGCCAAGAAAAAAAACAGGGCAAGAGAACCGATTTTTTTCAATTCCTTTTTAATTGCTTCCATTGATTTTTTTTGATATTTTCTGCCAAGATAGCGGCTGCGCTGCCGGATAGTCCTATAACTATAAGCTATAGTGAATTATTTGTTGCAGCTATTCTCTCATCTCCACCAGCAAGTTTGATCGCCGATAACTTAACTGATGCTTGAAACTAATTACGGCTTGATTGTCGATAAAATGAGGATTACCGAGGGGATCGATGGCACTGAAAGCGTCAAAATAACGGCGTGCTAGGGGCGGAAAATCGCTAAAATCGAAGATTGTGTCACCTTTGGCCACATCTGCCCAAAAATTTCGTAATTTCGGCGCTAATTCCTCCGCTAGACTCACGGGAAGATTGAGGGGATGGCAGGTTAACAAACGCATCATAAAAGGATAAGAGCGATCGCCTAACCATTGCCGAGAAATAGCGGGTAAATTCTCCCATCCGGGTATATTTTGCAGATGAAAGGATTCTATGGCTAATTCTCCTGTGTTTTCGCAATATTCTAGCACCCGGTAGGGATGGGGATAACTGACGAGGGAACCGGTGGTAATTTCATAGATACCTCTAGTAAAAGCCAGATCTTGCACGTGGAGATGGCCAGTAATCAACAATTTTACGCCGTTTTCCTGTAGTATATCGAGCAGTTCTACCGCATTAGCCAACATATAGCGTTTACCTAATTCATGATTGCTTTGTCCGGGTAAATGCTCGATAACGTTATGATGGATCATCACCATCACTAGATCGTTTTTTAGCGCGGGTAAAGTCTGTTTTAACCAATGCAATTGTTCTGCATCTAAACTGCCAATTTGTTTACCTTGGTCATCAAATTGATTAGAATTAAGACCGATTAATTGCACTCCGGGTGAAATTTCTTGTTGGTAGTATATTTGTTCGGGATTGCTGTAACCAAATTGTTGATAATAAAAGGGAAAATCTGCTAAACCGATCTGGTTTTCTGTTGCGGTTAAACTCAAAACATCATGATTACCCGGCACCACATAGACGGGGAAGGGTAAAGTAGCTAAACAATCGGCTAACCAACGATGATTTTCTGGTTCACCATCTTGGGTTAAATCGCCAGCAATCAGCAGAAAATCGAGGTTAAGAGTGATGAGATGGTCTAAAACAATTTTTAAAGCGGGAATACTCACTTCCACCAGATGAAAGCGATTAGAATGGTTCAAAATGGTTGTGGGTAAAGCGATATGAGGATCGCTGAGAATGGCGAAACGGAAATTCATCGCATTAAATTGGGCTAAATATCGGTAAACTAGATCGATCGAGGAGAAATAGAGGAGAAAATATCTTTGGCTAAAGTTCGCGTTCGTCAGCACGTCAATCCCTTAAGTCATAAATATCGCCATCCGATCGCTCCCCCCGATTGGAATCAAGTTTATCAGGATATGACGCAACCTCTCCATCTTGACATTGGTTGTGCGCGGGGTAAATTTTTGTTACAAATGGCCCAAGTAGAGCCAGAAATTAATTTTTTGGGCATTGAAATTCGTCAACCTTTGGTAATTGAAGCCAATCAGGAACGGGAAAGGTTAGGATTAAGTAATCTCGCTTTTGTTTTTGGCAATATGAATGTTGCCCCAGAAATTTTACTGCAATCTTTGCCTGCAGATAAGTTATTTTGGGTGTCGATTCAATTTCCCGATCCTTGGTTTAAACAGCGTCACAGCAAGCGTCGGGTTGTGCAGCCAGAATTAGTCATAGCTTTGGCTAAGTATATGGTAGCTGGGGGCTGGGTTTTTTTACAGTCGGATGTGGAATCGATCGCCCTGGAAATGACCGAGAGATTTCAAGCACATCCCAATTTTGTTCGGCAACATCAAACCCCCTGGTTAGAGGAAAATATTTTCCCCGTACCGACGGAGAGGGAAAAGTCCACTTATAATAAGGGTCAACCGGTTTATCGCTCGCTTTTTCGAGTTCGGTAGCTTCAGCTAAAATATCTTGGCACTGTCTGAAATCATGGTTAGAAATCTCGACTCACCCCTAATACTTGAGGATAATAATCGCCCCCCTGTCTCTCAATTGCTAGAATTTCTCTTAACAAAAGAAAAAAACACTAAAAAAACTAAAGAAAATCTTACTTTTGAGGCTTTGGTCGGTACTTGGCGATTATACTTTATCACAGGAACTCAAAAAGCGAAAAAGAGAGCGGGAATTGTTTTGGGTAAGGGTCGCTATCTACCGTCCTGGTTAAAAATTACCATCTCTTACCAAAGAAATGAGAGTTTAGAACCGGGAGAATTTATCTCTGGAACCGTCAGCAATCACATAGTTTTAGGAGCAGTAAAACTATCTGTAAGCGGTCCGGTTAAGTTTTTTCCTAAAACCCGTCTTCTCGCCTTTGATTTTACCCGGCTCAACCTAACCCTATTTAATCGCTCTCTCTATTCAGGTTTTATTAGAAATGGGCAGGCAAGTGAAGCGAATTTTTATCAGGAAAGTATCAAAAAACAGGCATTTTTTGCCTATTTTCTGATCACAGAAACAATGATGGCAGCCCGGGGACGAGGGGGAGGATTAGCCCTTTGGGTAAAAGAGATAAGTGAGACAAAACTAGCTGAAAAATAAGTTATTAGAGGAGAAATAGATGGGATATTCTATCGAGGTAGATGGGACAAATTTTGACAGTGAAGTGATTGAGAAATCCTATCTAAATACAGTGATTTTAGACTTTTATGCTCTGTGGTGTGGACCCTGTAAATTGGTAAAACCAATGCTAGAAAAACTGGCAAGCGAATATAATTTTATCCTTGCCAAAATAGATATAGATAAAAATCCCGAATTAGCCGAACAATACGATGTAGAAGGAGTTCCCGATGTGCGAATTGTCAGCAAGGGAGAAGTGTTACCCTGTTTTGTCGGTGCTTTGCCAGAAGAACAAATTAGAGACTTATTTTCCCGTCTCGATTTAAAATCGGAATTAGAAACAGGATTAGCAGAAATACAAGAAGCGATCGCCCTAGATAATTTGCCCGCAGCTAAACAATTATTCGATCATCTTTTTCCTAAATATTCCAACGAACCGCGATTAGTTATTATGGCGGTAAAATTTCTCATGCGTCTAGAAAAATGGTCTGATGCTTACCGATTAATCAGTGCTATTAAAGAAGAAAATCCCGTGATCAAAGGTTGGAAAACTCTCCTAGAATTTCAACAGTTAAAACCAGAAAATAATCCCCTCGATCCGATATTTTTTACTGGGATTAATTCCGCATTAAAAGAAGATTATGCCGCCGCTTTAGAGCAACTGATCGGTCTGGTGGGAAAAAGTAGAAAATATCGTCAGGATGGGGCAAGAAAAGCCATATTAGCTATATTTCAGATTTTGGGAGTTAGTCATCCCCTCACCCAAGAATACCAAGCAAAGTTAACATTTCTGCTCTACTAGGTAGGGTTTGCGGCAAAAAGTTTGTTGGTGGGGTTAGGAGTCGGTCATCAGGAGTCAGTCTCGATGAAAAAATTTTCACCCCCACAGATGAAAGAGGTTTCCTTCCCTACACCCCACACCCCACACCCTACACCCTCTTTCAAGTCAGGAGTCGGTCAAAACTAAAGCAATTCCCCAAGAAATTGCAACAAACAACTACCAGGGAATTGCTAGAGACAAGATGGGGTTTATTTGTGGCGAATCATTTCATAAAGGGCAACGTATTCTTCGCCGGGACGATTCCAAGAGTAATCGCATTCCATGCCTTGAATCGCTAATTTTTGGAATTCTTCCGGTTGAGTGTACCACAATTCTAATGCCCGGGACATGGCTGATTCGAGGGCATTATTATCGGGATCAAAAAAGACAAAACCATTGCGTTCTTCGGGTTTGTGATAGGTATCATAATCGCGATCAAAAACCGTATTAACTAAACCACCAACTCCCCGGACGATGGGAACGGTTCCGTATTTTAAGCTGATTACTTGTGTCAGTCCGCAGGGTTCAAAATTACTGGGAACCACAATCATATCGGCCCCCGCATAAATGAGGTGAGATAATTCCTCATTAAAGCCCAATTCAATATGAACATCAGGGTTATTATTTAGGTGATTTTTCTCGTGCCAGAACCAGTTATTAATTAACGATTCGGTGGCGGAACCTAAGAGGACAAATTGCGCCCCGCGAGCTAAGGCATAATACATGGCATGGTGAACTAAATGTACGCCTTTTTGGTCATCTAAACGACCGACATAACAAATTAAGGGTTTTTCTGGTGCATCTCTTAACCAGAGTCTTTCTCGCAGTGCCTTCTTATTGCGTGCCTTCTCGGAGAAGCTATCAACACCGTAGGGTGCAGCAATAAATTTATCCACCTCTGGGTTCCAGATATTGTAATCTAAACCGTTGAGAATGCCGGTAAATTTCTGTTGATGCTGGTGAATTGTATGACCTAAACCGTAACTAACCTCGGTGTGGTGTGCTTCCCAAGCATGGTGGGGTGAGACGGTATTGAAATAGTTGGAAAAGACGATACCACCTTTCATAAAATTAATCACAAAAGGATTGAAGTTATCGCGCATTCGGGCATAGCTAAAGTAGTAAGTATCGTTATTTAATCCTGTTGCCCTGAGAATTTCCGCACCAGCAAATCCTTGATGTTTAAAGTTATGGATGGTGTAGAGAACGCGCTGATTGCCCATACCATGATATTTATAAATTTCAAAAAGTAATGGCGGAATTAAACCGGTTTGCCAGTCGTGACAATGAATTATATCGGGACGTTTATTACTTCTGAGCAAAAATTCTAAAGCGGCTTTGCAGAAGAAGGCAAAACGCATATTATCGTCCTTACAACCGTAGTAAGTACCGCGATTAAAGAAATTATCGCCCGAATTGGGTTGAATAAAGAAACACAAGCGCCCGTGTACCCAACCACAAAAAACGTTACAGTGAATTGCCCCACCGTACCAAGGTACCCACAGGTCCCGATAAGCCTCGTGTAAGCCCCAAATTTGGTCGTAGCGCATACAATCATACATGGGTAGGATTAGCTCCACGCAATGACCGCGAATTTCTAATTCTCGACTCAATCCATATACCACATCCCCCAATCCCCCAGCTTTAATCACTGGAGCGCACTCAGAGGCAATCTGAACTATATACATATATCAATAACTCCGTCGATTAATCTACAGGTCAGCTAGAAGCAATTTTTACAAAAGTATACAGTCTTCTGTGATTAATTGACTCGATCGATCGAATTAGTTGGGTGTTGGGGAAGTGGGAATTATGAATTATGAATTATGAATTGGGGAGTGGGGTGTTGGGATGTTGGGGTGTTGGGGTAGTGGGGTGTTGGGGTGTTGGGGAAGTGGGGGAATTTAGCTGAAATTTCCCTATCTCCCTATCTCCATCTCCCTAAATCCCTATCTCCCCATCTCCCCATCTCCTGTCTCGGAGTCTCCTGAAGATTAACAGCGTTTTAACTGTCCTAGGAGCAAAATCACCTCATCAATGCCGTTTCTGAGGGTGGTGGCGGGTTGATCGCTGTTATTTACGGTTATGCTAAAGATTAGGGGTTGATTGTCGGCGGTTTCTAGATAACCCGCGAGAGCGATAACTCCGGTTAAAGTCCCGGTTTTTGCCTGTAATCGTCCTTCTAGGGGAGTCTGGCGAAATCTATTGGTTAAAGTGCCATCAATGCCGCCAATGGCTAAAGAACGACGATAATCAGGGTTTTCTGCCATTATTTGTAAAATTTGACCTAAAGTCTTGGGTTTAATTAGGTTTTGTCGTGATAGCCCCGAACCGTCGCCGATTTTATAACTATCGCTGTTAATTCCCAGTTTTGTTAAAGTTTCTTGCAATCCCGTCACACCGCCGAGCATTTGTAGTAGGGTTTCGGCTAGTAAATTATCGCTATTTTTATTGACTTTTTCCACCAAATATGCTAGGGGTTCTGATGCTAAATTGGTGATTTCATAGCCGAGAATCTGTGAACTAATTTCTGCGTTTTTAACAGTAATTCCCGCTTTTTCAAGGATATTACGCCAGCGAGCCAGGAAATATTCCGAGGGTTGGGGAATAGCTAAATTAAAATCATCTTGACTATCTATCGCCAGAGAACCAGTGATAATCAGGCGATTATTGGCTAAATTGCCCTTAATTGCCAGAGTATTCGGGCTTCCTTGCGCTGCGGTGCTGGTTTGATTCTCAATTAGCCATTGTTTAGCGGCAATGGGATCAGACCATTGTAAATCTAAGCTTTGCCCCAATTGTCGCGGTAAAAGCTTTAAAGTGACGGAATTTTCGTTTAAAACCAAGCTAGAAGCGGGTACAGCATAGTCAAAAAAGACATCTTCCCATTCCCAGGTTTTTTGACTATCGGAGACAAGAAAAGGACTAGCAACGACAATTAAGCGAGAAATTGAGTTAATTCCCTGTGCTTTTAACTTTTCTGCTAATTTTTCTAACTTTTCTGTGGTTATGGTGGCATCTCCCCTCCCGACTAAGGTTAAAGTTTCTAAATCGGGGGGATTGCCTTGAACTAAAATGGGGGTTTTCAGACGATAATCGCGGTTAAATTTGCTAAAAGCGGCGGCAGTGGTTAATAATTTTGCGGTAGAAGCGGGAGTAAAAAAGTTATTTTCGTGGATACTATAGATATTTTGGTCAGAATTGAGGTATTTTACTAAAATTCCCCAATAAGCGCCTTGATAATCGGGTCGGGCCAAAATGCGATCGATCCTGGTGGCTAAGTCTGCGGGACAGATAAACTCGGAAGGGGGGGAATTGTCTGGACTGATGGGGGTTGCAAGGGTGACGGGATGGTTTACCCAGAGAAATAGGGAACAAGTCCCCAAGAGAAAAGATAATTTCGAGCGGCGTGTTAGCATAGAATTAAATCTTGGCCGTAGGTAAATTGACTCTAATTTAGCAGCATTAGTGACTATATTGTCCTAGTTACTCGATAGATTCAGTTAGGGATTGATCCGAGATATTCGCTCCCCTTTTTGCCCAAAAAGTTTCTTGATTCCGTTAAATTTCTATTCATTTGCGAGGATGTTTTTATGAGTTATGATTTTGATTTATTGGTGATTGGTGGTGGTTCTGGTGGTATTGCCACCGCTAGACGGGCAGCCGAATACGGGGCAAAAGTGGGATTAGCAGAATACGATCGTTTGGGAGGAACCTGTGTTAATCGCGGTTGTATTCCCAAAAAATTAATGGTTTATTCTAGTCGTTTTCCGCAACTATTTAAGGATGCGGAAGCTTACGGGTGGAGTCCGGTAGAGAGTCAGTTAAATTGGCAAAAATTAATTAGTGCGGTTAATCAGGAAACTATACGTTTGAATGGCATTTATCAAAAGATGCTAGATAATTCTCAAGTGACGATTTTTCCTAATTATGCCAAGTTTATTGATACCCATACCCTAGAGGTAGGAGACGAGAAAATTACTGCCGATAAAATTTTAATTGCCGTGGGGGGACATCCCGTTAAACCTAATATTCCGGGGATTGAACATACAGTAGTTTCTGATGCCATGTTTCAACTGCCAGAACAACCAAAAAGAATTATAGTTTTAGGGGCGGGATATATTGGGGTAGAATTTGCTGGTATTATGCACGGATTAGGGACAGAAGTGGTGCAGTTAATCCGTAAAGACAAGATTTTAAGAGGGTTTGATGAGGATATCCGCGATGAGATTCAAGCGGAAATGATCCGTCAGGGAATTAAAATTATGCCCGAAACTTTCCCCACTTCGATCGAGAAAACTGCCGAGGGGTTAAAAGTACATATTCAGGGTCAAGAAACCTCAGAAATTTTATTTGTTGATGCCCTAGGTTTAGCCGCTACTGGAAGAATTCCTAAGCTGGAAAAATTGGGCTTAGAGAATGTCAATGTCGAGGTAAAAAATGGGGCAATTGTTGTCAACGAGTATAGCCAAACCAGCGAAGACAATATCTATGCCGTGGGCGATTGTACCGATAAAATTAATTTAACTCCCGTGGCCATTAATGAGGGGCGCGCCTTTGCCGATACAGTCTTCGGTAATAAACCCCGGTTAATGAGTTATGAAAATGTTCCTTCGGCAGTATTTTCTACTCCTGAAGCGGCGACGGTGGGATTAACAGAATTGCAAGCAAAAAACCTATATGGTGAGACGGGGATTAAAGTTTATCGATCTAAATTCCGCCCTGGTTACAATGTTTTACCGGCCCGAGAGGACAAAACTTTGATGAAATTAGTTGTCCATCAGGAAAGTGGTAAAATTCTTGGCGCGCACATGGTAGGAGATCACGCCGCCGAAATTATTCAAGGAGTAGCCATTGCCGTAAAAATGGGGGCGACAAAAGCCGATTTTGATGCCACTGTCGGCATTCACCCCAGTGCCGCCGAGGAATTCGTCACCATGCGTTAATTAACAATTTTAGGTGTGTTAGGTTGGGTGCATCTCACACTTGCAGAAATACCGACAATCAGCAATTATCAGTGACTCTTAGATTATTACAGATATATCAGCAGCTGCCTGTAAGCATCCCACCGAAAAACTAATGCGCTCCGGGGTTTGGGTAGGGCTGTTTCATTCTCCCATGAGAATATCAAAAGTAAAAGCGATCACCGTCAGGTAAAATGAGAAGTGACCGCCAACCTTTAAAATATATGTTGAGCTTAATAGAAA
>NZ_SFBY01000218.1:0-12527 GCF_007095505.1 Microcystis sp. M_QC_C_20170808_M3Col | reverse complement strand
TGGACTTTGTGTAAGACAGTACATGGTTTTTTAACCGTGGTATGCAACGGTGGTTGAAGCAGAAACTTAAATCGTGAGGTTTAGGAATCGCCGCCCTAAAAGTGCGGCGAGGATGTCAACTGTTGATTCGGTAACGCCTCTCGACTGAATATTCCAGCTATGATAGGAAACAGTGTCTAGTTAGGAAAAAACATGGTTCAGTCTTCCGAAAAAATTGAAGTTAAGTACGGGGAAAGAGAAATTGCCGAAGGAACATTAATTACTTTCCCCAATCCACGCCCGGGCAGAAATTACGATATTCAGATCACTCTGCCGGAATATACCTGTAAGTGTCCCTTTTCCGGTTATCCCGATTTTGCCACTATTTATCTTAGCTACGTTCCCGATCAAAAGGTGATGGAATTAAAGGCGATTAAACTTTATATTAATAGTTATCGCGATCGTTATATTTCCCACGAAGAAGCAATTAACCAAATTTTAGATGATTTGGTGGCCGCTTGCGAACCCTTGCAGATGAAAGTTAAGGGGGATTTTCATCCCAGAGGTAACGTACATACCGTGGTGGAGGTGATGTATAAAAAAGAATAGCCTCATTGTCTAGTTTGGGGATGGGGTTGCCTCCATCCCTTGCTTTTCTAGTTTTTGTTGTTCAAGTTTTTTGCTGTTCGAATATCTGTAGCCAGTCAACAGGAGAAGATGCTCAAGCAGTTTATATCGCTATCTTGTCCTTTATCTGATAGGTTTTACTCATCGAATCTGTCCTCTCCTTTCTGTTGTTCGTGTCTCTATGGTTTATCCTTAACCCTTGGCACAACTCGACAGAATTGTAAAAGCTAGGGTCATTAAAAAAAGCTGGTATTATCATTAAAGTAGTCCGAAGCCTGATCCTGATTTTATGTCCCAGAAAAATGAAATTCTTCCCCTGCTGTTGACGGTTATGGTGACATCGGCACTTTTAGGAGGAATTGCTTGGTGGTTGCTCAACAAAACCTTTCCCAATTTCAATGATCGATCGAATTCTTCTTCCTCCTCCTCCTCGAATAATCAAATTTCCGAAACGTTAGCTGCGGTTAAAAATGTCCCGGAAGGATTATTTAACTACGGGGGAAGTACCACTTGGGCCCCGATTCGCAAGGAAGTGGACTTTATCATCCAGCAAGTCTGGCCGAAATTTCGCCTCGTCTATACCGATCCCACTACGGGAACCCCCGGCACCGGCAGCGGTATTCGGATGTTAATCGAGAATCAATTGGCTTTTTCCCAAGCATCTCGATCGCTCAAAGATGAGGAAATACAACGCGCTCAACAACGGCGATTGACTTTAAAAGAGGTTCCCGTGGCTATCGATGGAATTGCGATCGCAGTTCATCCCGATTTACCGGTTTCCGGTCTAACAATTACCCAGTTAAAAGATATTTATACAGGAAAAATTAGCAATTGGCGGCAAGTGGGCGGGCCTAATTTAGCCATTATTCCCTATTCCCGACGCAAGGAAGATGGGGGAACCGTGGAATTTTTTATCGATCAGGTTTTAGAAAAAGCCGATTTTGGGGATAATATTCAGTACGTTTATAGCACGACTCCTGCTCTTAGAAAAGTTTCCCAAAATCCGGGAGGAATTTACTATGCTTCTGCACCGGAAGTAGTTCCCCAGTGTGGAATTAAAACTTTACCCCTCGGTAAAAGCGAAAATAAGTTAGTTGCCCCCTACCAAGAACCTTCGATCCCGTCTTCCCAATGTCCCCAGAAGCGTAATCAACTGAATGAATTAGCTTTTCAAAAGGGAGAATACCCGATCACCCGTCGTCTTTTTGTTATTATCAAACAAAATGGTCAATTAGACGAACAAGCGGGGGAAGCTTACGCTGATTTATTATTAACCGATCAAGGACAGAAATTAATTGAAAAAGCTGGTTTTGTTCCCTTGAGATAATTTAACCCAACTTCTACAAATCTAGGTTAAAGTGAATTTGAGTAATTTTCATGACAACGTTTCTCATAAAGATGAAGTATAATCTGATAGGGCATCGTCTCCTGTCTCCCAAAAATGAAAATTTTGTACCTCACCATTAAGATAACTGCTATAAGATGAGTTTGCTCCGTACTTTATTGCCATAAAAAACCCTGTAAAGACAAAGTTATCTTTTAGGATAATCACCGAAACAAAGACATAATTCCGGCTTAAATCTCTTCTTCTTCCACGGCAATTTCTTCTTCTGTTCTTTCTAATGGAATGGGAGGTTCCACTGTTGGACTTGTAGCTTTTTCTAAAGCTGGTCTTTGTGGATATGATTCTCGATTATGAAAAACTAGATCATATTGTTCGAACCATCTTGTCGATGTAGCTGCTGCTATTCTTATCTCCAGTTGTGGATTAAATAATTTTTGGATTAATAATATTGGCTGTCCTACTCCCACATTAATCGGCTGGTAAGCTTCTTCTTTTAAAAAGCTATACAAGTCTTCTAAAAGTGTTTTCATGTATTCGGGTGAATAACGATAGAATTCTGGAATAACTCTCAAAACTCGAGGAATCACTTTTTCAATCAACCATTGCTTATCTCGATACTCTAAATTTGATGCGGATAGATCAGAATAAACTAACTTTATATATTCTTGTAAAAAAGCTGTCGGAGTTAAATCACGATTTATTAGTGATTGACCTAGTATATCATGCTTATTTCTTTTAATCGACGCTTTGAGTCTTTCTGTAGAACCGGTTACTCCATCAACCGCTAAACCTGCTATGCCGCCGATCGAAGCTATGCTACTACCATAGAACCATTTTTGATAGGGATTCCAGTCTTCCGATGTAGTACCCATAGCAATAACGGCTCCTAAAGCACTGCCAAATGCGAATCCCAAAGAAGCTTTTTTAAGACGAGATAAAGGGTCTTCAAACATTGATATAAAATATAAAACGTTGTCTAAATTTTGCCAAAATTGCTCCAATATGTAAAGTGTACAGTAAGGTATGTACATACTGTACAGTCCAAATGTAAAGTCTGTACAGGTGGTAGATGTAAAAGAGGTACATACAAATATATAAAGTCTTTACAGTATCAACAGCAATAACTTCGCCCATTGCTAGGTTTTTTGGGGCAATTCTGAAAAGATTATTGATGATGTTGGGAATATCTAGCCCTAAAAACTCAATCAAATAAGTAGAACCCATCAGAGAGAGACTAATAGTTAAAAGCACGATCAGATAGCGATAGATAAAGTCATGATTATTTGACAGAAAAGAATTTAATTCATCGGGTTCGGTGAATTATCTCCGTTAACTATACTCTCGGTATTTTCTAAAAACTCAATCAAATAAGTAGAACCCATCAGAGAGAGACTAATAGTTAAAAGCACGATCAGATAGCGATAGATAAAGTCATGATTATTTGACAGAAAAGAATTTAATTCATCGGGTCGGTAAATTATCTCCGTAGATATTTGAGAGGAATATACAGTTCGGTTTTCTAATTTGACTCGGTTTTCTAATTTGTTTTCTTGATTGGGGAAAGGATTCAACAGAGGATGAACAAAAGGGATTAGGATTATTAAAACCAAGCTGAGATAACTGGCTATTTTTCTGATCTTTTCTAGCTTGGTTAAACGCTCCATTTCACTCATAAGCTCTATCCGATCGAGTTCTGGAAAATTGCCGTTGATATTAGATACTTGAGAGGAATTATTATAATCGGTTTTTTTTTCCACTAATTGATTAATGGATTGTGCTTCGTTGACTTGCTTTCCCGTGCAAGACTCTTGTGAGCTTAGTGAATTTGACATAGTTGTCGGCTTTTGAAAATTTAGCCCCCAGTATAACATAAGTCAGAAAATTAATTACACTCTTTTAAAAAGTTTCTTGATTTTTACAGTAGCTGTCAGTATCTCCCGTAATTGTAGCGTTTAGAAATGCCTAATCTTAACCAATTAACCAAGCGAGAAGGTATGAGCAACCCTTCTCGCTTTATTATCACTAAACCAACGCCTCCACAGCTTGCGGAACTACTGCCGTCTCGGTCGTGGTCGTGGGATTTTCCCCTAGGTAAATTCCCAAAGAACGGGCTGTTTTGACGATAAAACCATCAGGATCCACGGGATAGGCACAGCGATTCTCTTGATGGCATTGTTTGATAATTTTGATCACTGGTTTCAGGGGCAAACTACGCACTTGTCCCCCGCGCCAAATCACCACGCGATCGAGTTTTCCCTGTTCGATTAATTCTACGGCCTTAATGCCGAAAGCCGTGGCTAACAGTCGATCCATGGCCAAAGGAGGACGACTTCTTTGCAGGTGTCCCAAAGACATGGCCCGCACATCCATGGAATTGAGATAACAGAAGACGGGATCGGTAACGCACAAAGAGCGAGTTTTGTCAACTATCAATTTTTGTAAATAATCAGCAATATACTTCTCTTTTTGGTTATCTTCGTTTTTAACACCCTCAGAAATTACAATGAGAGCGAATTGACGACCTTGAGCGCGTAATTGTGCCAAATGACGACAACAACCGTCGATAATTTCGGGAGTGAGAGCAGGGGTTAATTCGGGAATAAAAATCGCATCGGCCCCCCCGGCAATTCCGGCATGAAGAGCTAAATGACCAGCATCTCTACCCATCACCTGCACAATCATCACCCTTTCGTGACTAGCGGCGGTAAAGGTGAGATCATACAAAGCTTGGGTGACGATATCGACGGCAGTGGTAAAACCGACGGCCCATTCCGTATAGGGAACGTCATTATCGATGGTTTTGGGAACCGCGATAATATTCCAATTGCCTTTCTGGGCGAGATCGTAGATGATATCGATGCTCCCATCGCCCCCGACGACGATCAGGGCATCTAATCCCAGCATTTCGTATCCTTGCAGGATTTTCGTGGCAATTTCTGGGTTTTCGGGATGTCCTTTGCTCAAAGAACCCAAGATACTACCACTAAGGAACTGCAAAACGTCTAATCCTTTCAAGACCCCTGGCAGGTTATAGCCATGCTGAGTCAGGATCAAATCTTGGGGGTGATATTTTCCCTCGGCAATCTGCATAAAACCGTCGGTCCCGTAGGGAATGCCGTACACATCCCAACCCTTGAGTTTTGATGCTTTCACCACGGCACGAATTACCGCATTTAACCCCGGGCAATCGCCACCACTGGTCAGAATACCAATTTTTTTCCTTTGATTCTCGCTCATGGTTATATCCTCCAGGATTTTTTTGTCAGGAGTCGGATGGGTGTTGGGGTGTTGGGGTGTTGGGGTGTTAGGGTGTTGGGGTGTTAGGGTGTTGGGGTGTTAGGGTGTTGGGGTTTTGGGGTTTTGGGGTTTTAGGGTTTTAGTTGAAATTCCCCCCAGGTTCTTCGTTACTTGGTATTAATTGATTAGTTCGCTCTAGATCAAAAACAATTGACAAAAATCGCCAAGTGCCTTTCTACATAAGGGTTCCATCCCTTATATCCCCCGTCCATTGCATAACACAAACCGAAGAGCCATTCCCCATTCCCCCATTCCCCCATTCCCACTTCCCACTTTTATTTGCTGGTGGTTTGAAAACGTTTCCAAACAGGTTCGTAACTTTGTATGGCCCTCATGTACTGTACCCGTTCAAAAGCGCTAGGATCTGGGCAATTCATTTGACTCATACTGCCAATTAACTGCTCGATCGATTCATACTCATTTTCTTCCAACCAATGCAATAAACCCTGTTCGATCTTGATAATTTCCTCCAAACCGTGGCGTAATAAAACACTAACTAACATAGTCGCTTTTGCACCCACCATCATCATTTTGATCACGTCGATGGCGTTATGAATACCACTGGTAGCGGCAAAATCCGTCGGTACACGACCGTAAAGCATGGCAATCCAGCGCAGGGGTAAACGCATCGCTTGAGGATTACTGAGGATAATATTGGGGTGAACATCCAAGGTTTCTAAGTCGATATCCGGCTGATAGAAACGGTTAAATAATACCAACCCATCGGCCCCCGCTTCCGCTAATTGTTTAGCCATATTGGCCGTATTGCTAAAGTAGGGACTTAACTTCATCGAGACGGGAATTGATACCTCCGATTTGACAATTTTGAGGATATCAATATAGTTTTGTTCGACGTGATTTCCGGTTAATTCCAGGTCGTTGGGAACATAATAAACATTCAACTCCAAAGCATCAGCACCCGCTTGTTGAATTTGAATGGCATACTCCAACCATCCCCCAGCGGTCTCACCGTTGAGACTGGCAATAATGGGAATATCGACCATTTCTTTGGCTTTGCGAATATGGTTGAGATATTCCTCGGAACCAACGTGAAAAACCTCCGGTTCGGGAAAATAAGTCAAAGCTTCCGCAAAACTCTCGGCTCCGTGGGTAAAATGATGGTGTAAAGCCAGTCTTTCCTGTTTAATCTGCTCCTCGAAAAAGGAGTGTAAAACCACGGCAGCGGCTCCGAAGTCTTCCATTTTCTTGATATTGTCGATATCCTCGCTCAAGGGTGCGGCCGCACCGATGACTAGCGGCGATCGCAATTGCAAACCCATGTAGGTAGTGTGTAGATTCATAACTATTCCTTGCTCCCTGTACCTTTTGCTGCTAGATACTGATACATTTGCCAGCGTGTGTCCACATCTGCTTGTGCTTCTTTGAGGAGACGTTTAGCTTCCTCCGGCTTACTGGTGGCCAACATCTTAAAGCGATTCTCCGAGTAGAGAGTTTGCGCTACGGTAAGCTTAGGCTCACGGCTGTCCAATTGCAGGGGATTTTTGCCTTCTTTAGCTAAATCGGGATGATAACGGTACATTAACCAGCGACCGCTTTCCACCACTTCTTTTTGATGGTTCATGGCGGTGGTCATGTTGATCCCGTGAGCAATACAGTGAGAATAGGCGATAATTAACGATGGCCCGTTGTAAGCTTCCGCTTCTAGGAAAGCTTTGATAGTTTGCTCGTTTCTTGCCCCCATAGCCACGCTGGCCACATAGACGTTACCGTAGGTCATGGCCATTAAACCGAGGTCTTTTTTCGGCCCTGGTTTGCCACCAGAAGCAAATTTAGCTACGGCGGCGCGGGGAGTAGCTTTCGAGGCCTGGCCGCCCGTATTCGAGTAAACTTCCGTATCCATGACCAAAATATTCACATTGCGACCACTGGCTAAAACGTGATCTAAGCCACCGTAACCGATGTCGTAGGCCCAACCGTCACCCCCGACAATCCAGACGCTTTTCTTGACCAGATAATCGGCCACGGATAACAACATTTTCACCTGCGTGGTCGGGGTTAATTGCCCTAAACGGGATTTTAAGGCCTCTACCCGTTGCCGTTGTTCGTAAATTTCCGCTTCATCGACTTGGTGACAATTGAGAATATCTGCCGCTAGACTTTCTCCGATTTCACTAGCGAGGGTTGCTAACAGTTCGGCGGCAAATTCTGCCTGTTTATCGATGGAAACTCGGAATCCTAAGCCAAATTCGGCATTATCTTCAAAGAGGGAATTCGACCAAGCTGGACCGCGACCTTCAGCGTTAACTGCCCAGGGTGTTGTCGGTAAATTACCTCCGTAGATAGATGAACAACCGGTGGCATTAGCCACTATCATGCGATCGCCAAATAGCTGACTGACCAATTTAACGTAGGGAGTCTCACCACAACCGGCACAAGCACCGGAAAACTCAAAGAGAGGTTCCTGCATTTGCTGATGGTTAATTTTATTAAGATTTAGGCTTGAACGGTCTGGATTCGGCAAATTAAGGAAGAAATCCCAGTTAACTCGTTCCTGTTCCCGCAGGGGCAATTGGGGAGCCATATTAATCGCTCTTAGACGCGGTTGCGATTTGTTTTTAGCGGGGCAAACATCAACGCAGATACCGCAACCGGTACAATCTTCGGCGGCCACTTGGATGGTGAATTTTAGCCCTTTCCAGTCGTGATCCTTGGCATTAGCGACTTTAAAGGTTTCTGGGGCCGTGGCTAATTCGGCCTCATCATAGACTTTTGAGCGAATAACGGCGTGGGGACAAACGAGAACGCATTTACCGCACTGAACACAGACATCAGCGTCCCAAACGGGGATTTCTTGGGCAATATTGCGTTTTTCCCATTGGCTAGTGGCGGTGGGATAAGTACCATCGTTGGGAAGGGCGCTAACGGGCAATTCATCCCCGTGACGGGCGATAATTTTGCCGAGGACTTCTCGGACGAAAGCGGGTGCGGTGTCGGGGATTGGAGGTCTTAATTCAAAAGCTTCCGGGGTGACAGTGGCGGGAATTGGCACTTGATAGAGGTGTTCTAGGGCAGAATCCACAGCTTTGATGTTCATCTGCACGATTTCTTCGCCTTTCTTGCCGTAGGTCTTGCGGATAGCTTTTTTGATTTGTTCGATCGCATCTTCCCGAGACAAAACCCCCGCTAGGGCAAAGAAACACACCTGCATCACGGTATTAATCCGACTGCCCATCCCCGCTTCTTTGGCTACTTGAGTGGCATTAATCGTATAAACTTGCAGATTTTTATCGATGATAGTTTGCTGGAGATTGCGGGGTAAGTGACTAAACACCTCCTCCGGTGGATAGGGACTATTCAGGAGAAAAATTGAGTTCGATTTAGCGGTTTCTAGCAGGTCAAATTGTTCGACAAATTCCCACTGATGACAGGCGATAAAGTTAGCATCAGTGATTAAATAGGTAGAGCGAATCGGCTCCGGTCCAAAGCGTAGGTGAGAAACGGTGACGGAGCCAGATTTTTTGGAATCATAGACGAAATAACCCTGGGCATAATTATCAGTATCTTCACCGATAATTTTAATTGAATTTTTGTTAGCTCCCACCGTACCATCGGAACCTAAACCGTAGAAAACCGCCCGCACTACTTCGTCCGGTTCGGTGGAGAAACTGCGGTCATATTCCAGACTGGAAAAGGTAAGATCGTCAACGATACCAATAGTGAAGTGATTTTTCGGTTTGTCGAGACTTAAGTTATCAAATATACCAGCAATCATGGCTGGAGTAAATTCTTTGGAAGATAAACCGTAGCGTCCTCCCACAATTTTCGGCAGCTTGCCTTCGTACTCTTCCATAAAGGCATTTACCACGTCTAAATATAGCGGATCGCCCCCGGCACCGGGTTCTTTACAGCGATCTAAAACGGCTATTTTTTTCACTGTGGTGGGCAAAGCTGCCAGTAATTTGTCGGCGGCAAAGGGACGATAGAGACGAACTTTTAAAACCCCAACTTTAGCCCCATTTTGATTGAGATAATCAACGGTTTCATGGACGGTTTCCCCTCCCGATCCCATTAACATAATCACTCTTTCGGCATCGGGCGCACCGTGGTATTCATAGAGATGGTATTGCCGTCCTGTTAATTGGGCAAAACGATCCATAATTTTTTGAGTGATATCGGGACAAGCATAATAGAAAGGATTGACGCTTTCCCTTGCCTGGAAATAAACATCGGGATTTTGTGCCGTGCCTCGTAAAACCGGTCGATCGGGAGTTAAAGCCCTTTGACGGTGGGCAATAATTAGGTCTTCATCGATCAGTTCTTTGAGAGTTTCATCGCTAATTAATTCGACTTTTTGCACCTCATGACTGGTACGAAAACCATCAAAAAAGTGCAGAAAAGGAATCCGCGTTTCTAGGGTGGTAGCTGTGGCGATAGCCGCCAGATCTTGAGCTTCTTGAACGGAATTAGCCGCTAACATAGCCCAACCCGTACTTCTGGCAGACATGACATCACTATGATCCCCAAAAATTGACAATCCTTGGGCTGCTAAAGCACGGGCCGCCACATGAACCACTGAAGAGGTTAATTCCCCCGCAATTTTGTAGAAGTTGGGGAGCATTAATAATAATCCCTGCGAGGAAGTGAAAGTAGTAGTTAAAGAGCCTGTTTGTAGCGCTCCGTGCAGGGTTCCCGCTGCCCCACCTTCGCTCTGCATTTCGATTACGGAAGGGATGGTTCCCCAGAGATTAGCTCTGCGTTCGGCCGCCCAACTATCGGACCATTCACCCATAGGCGAGGAGGGAGTGATAGGATAAATAGCGATTACTTCACTGAGACGATAGGCAACGCGCGCAACAGCTTCGTTACCGTCTATGGTTGCATAGGTTTTTTTTGTCATGTGTTCCCCTTAGTTTTTACGATATTTGTCGGGATTTTAAGTTTTTTTACGGCTCAATTTCGCACTAAATATCCTCTCGTTTCCCTGACAACCGAAGGATTTTCTTTGAGCGTCGCTTTTGACTCCCTATCTACTATTGGACGCTTACGGCAGACAGGCTTAAGTAGAGCAATTTTTCTGTCTCCACCTCGATCATTATCCAGATTCTCGGCTTTCTAGCAATTCGTTATTTTTTCTTAATACGCTGCTGAGTTTGCCAGCAACCGACTGGGATTAATTAATATTGAGAATTGAGATAAAAATTAATGATACTTTTTTTAAAAAAGTGCTAGGTCAGAAGATAAGCTGTTGACTATCTAAATTACTCATTAAGACTGTCTATGAGCAGGGAGAAGGAATTATGAATTATTAATTATGAAGTGGGGAGAAGGGAGAATACATAAAAGCTGTCTCCTGTCTCCTGTCTCCTGTCTCCTGTCTCCTGTCTCCTGTCTCCTGTCTCCTGTCTCCTGTCTCCTGTCTCCTAACCAACCACGACAATTTTTGATTTTTGCAAGAGATCTAATAACCAGTTGATTTAGTCAGCCGATGAAGTTAAGATGTACTAGGTTAAACACAAATGAACTAAAGTACAAATTATCTTAACCCAAGGATAGGAAAATAGATCATGACTAACCTCGAAACCCTTACTCAAGCGCAAAAGGAGTTGTACGACTGGCTAATTGAGTATATTCGCACTACTCAACACGCCCCTTCCATCCGGCAAATGATGCGAGCGATGAATTTACGCTCTCCCGCACCGATTCAAAGCCGTTTAGAACGTTTACGCGCCAAAGGCTATATTGATTGGACAGAAGGAAAAGCACGCACCCTGCGGATTCTCAAACAACCAGTGCAAGGTTTACCGGTTCTCGGTGCGATCGCTGCTGGTGGTTTAGTGGAACCCTTCACCGATGTGGAAGAAAAACTCGATCTTTCTAACCTGTTGCAACGCAGTCAAGACTGTTATGCTCTGCGCGTTTCTGGAGACAGTATGATCGAGGATCATATTGCCGATGGGGATCTGGTGATTATGCGTTCTCTGACGGGTAATGAAGCGGTGTCCAATGGGGAAATCGTCGCCGCTAGAGTCGAAGGCCACGGCACTACTTTAAAACGTTTCTACCAAGAAGGAGAAATCATCACTCTCCAACCCTCTAATCAAAAATATCAACCAATTACAGCCAATACTGAACAAGTACAAGTGCAAGGGGTTTTAGTGGGTGTTTGGCGCGGTTATTAGCCAAAACTGGGGCGCACTTAAGCGCCCCGATAATTTTTCCTCTCCTTGCTCCGGGAAAAGAATCGGGTTGGCAGACATAGGATAATATAAGGGTTTTAGCCTATCCCGAACTCAGATGTCTTAACTTTTATGCCCAAAAAACAGAAATATCCCCATCTCTTGGGATCAAAATGGACGGCAAAACAAAAAACATGGGGCTGGCGACATTTTCAAGTGGTCAATCGTCAAAATCGCGGTCAATGGGTTTTTGCCGAATTAGTCGCTTCTTGCGATCCGACTGTCCGCTTCTGGATTAATGCTAAACAGTTGCAAGACGCGAATCTCTGGCAATCAGGTTGGCAAACCCTAGCGGAAATGAACCAACCCGACAGCGCCGACGAGATTATTGTTAATTAATATTAAGAAACCTTGTAATTTTTCACTCTTTGCCCATCAGCCACGCCGAGAGCTTTTTATGCAAGAGATCTAGTTTAAATGCAGAACAGCCTATTTTCGGGGAGTTTTGGTTCTCGACGTATTTTTTTAGTTGTTCGACGGTAACGCCGCCACAACTGGCCACGAAATAAGCTCCCGTCCAAAAATAGGGTTTGTTGTAGAAATACTTTGCCGCTAAGTACGGAAATTCTTTTCTATAGCGGTTATCGTATCTGTGAGGTACAGTTTAACCTTTGCTGATTAAGCTTTTCATGATTGAGAATGTACCTCTTGTGAACAGGAAACGCTATAATTAAGCGACTACTAACTGTTTTAAGGGATTCACCGTTGAAATCAAGTAATGTGCTGTCCCATTTTGTGACGTTGACACAAAAATTTCTTTAAGTCGGGCTAAGATTTCATTGTTAATAGCAATGGCCGGTATTTGATGACGAATACGACGTGAGCGGTAAGTCTATAAACGGAGCGAAATTCATGATTGTAATCAGTTTACATATTAGGCGGTAAGTGTTATAATTTGATTTTACATCACGAAACGAACGACAGTGATAACGCTTACCTACCAGTACAAACTAAAGGTAAACAGACAACAGGAACGGGAGATCATCCACATTCTTGATGTTGGCAAAAGCGTTTACAATTACGCGCTCTCGGAACGGAAAGATTGGCTAAACTCTCGAAAGTGTCTTGCGGATCGCTGTTCG
>NZ_SFBY01000217.1:0-6212 GCF_007095505.1 Microcystis sp. M_QC_C_20170808_M3Col | reverse complement strand
GGAAAAAGTACCTGAATTTTCCCCCTGATCACTCCCATGCCTGGTACTTTTTGATTGACAAAAAGTCTAAAAGTCTTACCCAACAAGGTTTTTAGATTTATTCAGCAGACCCTAAATAGGTCGATCGAGATGGGCAAAATCTCCCTCGGAACATTTAAGCTATCTCTTGGGAAAATTACTGGCCCGATAAATTACTTTTTGATCGACTTTAATCCAATGGAGACTCTCTAAACGATTTCTAAGATTAGTAATAGTTACTCCCAACTCGTCGGCGATCGCATACAGATTTCCCCATTTCGTCAAGTCACGTCCCTAGGATTAGCTTTTGCTTTATCAAAACGGGAAGTTATCTTGATAACTTCCCAAGTGTCTGAACAAATAGGTGTTCCTCGTCCCTTACGCTTAAAAGTTCATGAATTAGGAGAACAAGTAAATTTAAAACAGTTAGTTGACACTACGTTGAAATTAACTTTACTTCACTATGGTTCTCTCAAAGACCCCCGTTTACCTATCCCTTTGCATGGAGCGGATGCTATTGCTCATCGACGCTTACAAGGAATTTGTCCTAGTTTATTAGAAGATGATTGTCAATTCTGGCTTTAGAGAGGAAAATTATGTATAATTCTCATAGCAATCTACACCATCTGGAAGAATTAGTCAGTGATTTATCTAACCAAATTAGTTTACTGACGGCATAAAATCGAGCAATTAAAGAAAGATTGGCCTATCTTGAATGGGACTTGCATCGAGAAAATGGATGTTTACAAGCCGAAAATTTATCTCTAGGTTAAATTGCACAGCTTGTTTTCCCGGGAGATCAAGCTTTAGATTTTTTTCTTATTTCCTTGAGCGAAAAATGTCTATTATCAAAGGCGATATTATCCCGCCAATTTATGTTGCCAGCGATCGGTCAAAATCATCCCCAATCTGGTAATTATGCCCCCTTAGATAGCCATCTCTGGGCCGATGCCACCTATCCCCTCGGAGCGCATTATCGGGGCGATAGTGTCACCTTTGCCGTCTATTCTAAAAATGCCAGTCAGATTCTTCTGGAAATCTACGATCGCCCGACGGGAGAAAACGCTAAGTATGATTACTGGTTGACAAAAAACCCAAATGATGATATATGGCGGGCAAAAATCGCCGGTATTCCCCCGGGCAGTTACTACGCTTTTCGCTGTTGGGGTTCCAATTGGCAATTTGATCAAAAATGGCAAAGAGGTCACAGTAACGCTGGTTTTCGGGCAGATGTGGACGATTTCGGCCATCGTTTTAACCCCAATAAAGTCCTCTTCGATCCCTACACGCGAGAACTTTCCCACGACCTTGAAACCCCGGCCATGATCGCGGCCGGAGAAAATGCGGGAATGTATGCCACGGGAGAAGGGGACTACAAAGGAATGATCCGGCGGCAATACGATACGGGCAAATGGTCGCCCAAAGGCATTGTTATCGCGCCGGATGGGACTTCTACCGGGATTCGTCCCCGTCTGGGTGCCGAAAAAGCGATCATTTATGAGGCCCATGTGCGCGGTTTAAGCAATCACCCCTCCGCTAGTCGTTTAGAAGATATTCTCAAGGGAATTACGGGTTTTGAGGAAGTGGCTAACGTTCCCGACCAGTACAGAGGAACTTATGCGGGAGCCGGCTATATGGCCAAATACCTGAAAGCACTAGGATTTACCACGATCGAACTCTTACCGGTCCAAGAAACCGCTAACGATAATAACCCCGACGATCGCCCGGGTGGTAACTATTGGGGTTACATGACCTTTGGTTATTTCGCCCCCGATCGCCGTTATGCTTATGATCGCTCCCCCGGTGGACCGACCAGAGAATTTAAGGCCATGGTCAAAGCTTTCCACGACCAAGGTATAGAAGTTTATCTCGATGTGGTCTATAATCACACGGGAGAAGGGGGCAATTGGGGCAGCAACGATGTCACCGGATTTGTTAGTTTTGGTGGTTTTGATGTGGTGGAATACTATCAACTCACCGATGAACATTATCTAGTCGATGGGGCCACCGGCTGCGGAAATCAATTAAACTTTTCCCATATTGTCACCTGTAATCTGGTTCTTGATTCCCTCACCTATTGGTTAGAAACCATGGGAGTTGATGGTTTTCGTTTTGATCTGGCCACCGTCCTCGGTCGAACTCCTTCTAGTCATGAACGGGAAGATTGGGGCAAACAAAAACAATTCTTTCCTAAACATCCTTTGTTAGAAAAGATCGAGAAATTAGGCAAGAAATACGATGCGGAAATGATCGCCGAAGCTTGGGATATCTGGGGTTACGAAGTGGGGAATTTCCCAACGGGTTGGGGAGAATGGAATGGCCGTTATCGCGATGCAATCCGGCGTTTTTTAAAGGGAAATAGTAATACTTTTCAATTCATCGAACAGGTGAACGGAGATTATCGCAATTTTAACGACCAAGGCGGACCACAAAAATCGATCGGTTTTATTGTTGCCCACGATGGTTTTACCCTGATGGATTTAGTCAGTTATAACAATAAAAATAACCTCAATCCCTGGCCTTTTGGTCCTTCCGATGGCGGCAATAATAATAACGATTCTTGGGATTCTGGCGGTAATCAGTCCTTACGTCGCCAAAGATTACGCAACTTTTGGACGATTCAATTTTTGTCTCGCGGTGTGCCGATGACTGTCTGGGGTGATGAATTTGGCCGCAGCCAAAATGGTAATAATAATCCCTACAATATTGATAGTGTGGCCACTTGGAATAATTATGATATGATCGCCACCCGTTCACCCCATCTACTGCCCACGGGTTATCGGGAAGCTTATCATAATAATTTTGGCACGGGAACTAATCAAGAAGAACGCAATCCTTTATTTATTTTTGCCGCTTATATTGCTCACTTAAGACAGAATCATATAGCACTCAAACAGCACCGCTACGGCGATATGGTTCTCGATGCGGGCAATAATGTCACCTACTTATTTAAAAAACCCGATGGGGTTAGCGATTTAACTGCCCATGATCGCTCTATTTGGTTTTTAATTGATGGTAGTGCCGTCGGCGATCACGATTTTTTGGTGTTAATTAATATGTATTATCTGCCGGTGGATTTTCGCATTCCCTCACCACCCGATAATTATCGTTGGCTAAGAATTATTGACACGGCAGCTTGGGCAGAAACCGATTATAATTGTTGGTCTGTGGATCAAGGGGCAGTAATTGCCGATCGCTATAAAGTCAATGGTTTTTCGATCGTGGTTTTGGAGGAGGTTAACTAAACTACCCACAGCGATATCGGGGGTAATTTGGGGACAGATAGGGCAGCCCGCTAATATTGAGATCGAGATCGATTCTCAGCTGATTTCTGCTATATTTTTGGCAACAGAGAAATATCAAACCCCGCTGCATCTCAGTTTTGCCACCCGCACTTAGCCCAAAATTGCCGTTAAATGTCTAAAACTAAAAGTAGTGTCATTATCCTAACCATAATTTGTATTATCGCCACGGCGATCGGAATTTATCTGATCGGTGGTATCGACTCCCAAAAATTGCAGATCTGGTTAAAACAAATGGGAATTATGGCCCCCATTTTGTATATTATTCTCTATACGATCGGGACAATTTTAATTCTGCCTTCTACCCCCTTAAACCTCAGTGGTGGGGCTATCTTTGGGGTGGTTATGGGAACAGTTTGGACAACGATCGCCGCTTTGGTGGCCGCTATAGTTGCCTTTGCTTTTACCCGTACTATTGGCCGGGAATATACCGCCAAAAAATTTCAGGGAAAATGGCAAGCGATCGATGCAGAAATGCAGCAAGGGGGACTATTTTATATGTTTGCTATCCGTCTATTACCGATTATTCCCTACGGTATCGTTAACTTTGTTGCCGGATTAACTTCTATCCGTTTTCGCGATTATTTCATCGGTACTTTATTAGGCACTGTCCCCGGAATTTTACCCTTTGTCATGATGGGTGCGGGTTTAAAATCTTTAGGAAAAGGCGATATATTGCCCCTGATGGTGGCTTTTACCCTCATTGCTCTGTTAGTAGGTGTGGGAACTTGGTATCGTCGTCGTCGACAATTTCCCCAGATAAAAAGTAAAAAGTGAAAAGTAAAAAAGTGGACGTTACATTAAAGGTAAAAAGGGTTTTGGGTGTTGGGATTTTAGGGTTTTGGGGTTTTGGGGTATTAGTTGAAATTTCCCTATTCCCCTATCTCCCCATTTCCCTATCCCCTGACCCCTGTCCCCTGACTCCCGACTCCTGACAACGATAAAATTAAGTTAGATTAGGAATATCCCGACTGAATCCTCATTGCTAAGGAGATAGCGTATCGATGCCTGCCGCAGATTATAAAGATTATTATGCCGTTCTGGGAGTAGGTAAAACTGCCAGCGCTGAAGAAATTAAAAAAGCTTTTCGTAAATTAGCCGTCAAATATCATCCCGATCGCAATCCTAACGATAAAAGCGCCGAAGAACGTTTTAAAGAAATTAGTGAAGCTTACGAAGTCCTCTCCGATAGCGAAAAACGCCAAAAATACGATCAATTTGGACAATATTGGCAACAGGCCGGGCGATCGAATTGGCCCGGTGGTAATCCGGGGGGTGACTTTGGTTCGGACGGTTTTGACTTTAGCCAGTACAGCACCTTTGATGATTTTATCAATGAACTGCTCGGTCGCATGGGTCGCTCCGGCGGTACTCGCCCAGGTTCCCATTCCTACGGGACTCCGGGGGGAGGATTTGGCGATTTTAGCAATTTTAACGACTTTGCCGGCGCTCGTACTCCACCGCAATCTGTCACTTCTGGTATCTCCACCGCTAAACTGCGTCTGACTTTTGCGGAAGCTTTACGAGGAGTCCAAAAACGGGTTAATTTAGCCGGAGAAATGATCGATATCAAAATCCCCCCAGGAACTAAAACCGGCAATCGTCTCCGGGTACGGGGTAAAGGACTAATCGATCCCTTAAGTAAACAACGGGGAGATCTATTTCTCGATGTGCAATTAGAACCCCATCCTTTCTTTACTTTTGAAGGCGATAATTTAACCTGTGAAGTCCCGATTACTCCCGATGAGGCGGTTTTAGGCACAGCGATCGAAGTTCCTACCCCCGATGGCATGGTGACGGTAAAAGTTCCCGCCGGTATTCGTTCCGGTCAATCCCTGCGCTTACGCGGCAAAGGTTGGATCGATAATAAAGGACAACGCGGCGATCAATTAGTCAAAATTGTCATCGATACTCCCAAACAGTTAACGGCGATCGAACGGGAATTATACGAGAAAATTAAATCTCAGCGTACCACCGATCCCCGTCGTCATCTCAGACAGGTGCAAATTTAGTCCCTATATCTTAATAGTGAGGTACGAAGTCTTCGTTTTGGGGAGTCAGGAGACAGGCTCAGATTAGCCTATACTTCATCTTTATGAGAAACGCTATATCAGTTATCAGTTATCAGTTATCAGTTATCAGTGGTTAGTTATTGGTCACTGTTTACTGTTTACTGTTTACTGATCACTGTTTACTGTCTCTGGAGTTTATCCTTGGCTAGAATTTAACCTTACTAGCCAACCAATTAGTAATTAATTTAGGGCTATTTTTTTTCACCCAATAGAGAGCATAAATTCTGAATATAGGCTTAGAAAAACGAGCGATCGCTTTCATAATAAAATTTAAGTTACGACGGGGAAACTTTTTATTAATTAAATTTAACGAACCCACATCGTAAAGACAGTCGATGATAATCCTAAAAGTCGTTTCCTCTCTTTGGAATAAACTATCTATTAACAATAGCACTTCCTGAATCCGTTGCTGTTTAAGCTGTTCTTCTTCGGAAACAGCCGAGAGAATCTGCTGCTGCTTAGATAATTTACTATCCGATGGGGTTAACATGATATGGTCGCCGAAAAATTAACTTGTTTTGATTTTATCCCTATTTGCCGATTTTGCAAGACCAAACCCCCCATCTATCCCCATTTTTACGATAACACGGATCATTACTGGTCTTTCCTCTCCCATGCCGTCTTGACTGTCATTGCTGTGATTGTGTCATGGACTATGATCGAAGTGATCACTGTTTACTGATTAAGGAAAATAGGGCAGATTGACATCCTCGCCGCCGTAAAACGGACGGCGATTCCTCACCACGCCACTTTTTTAGGGTGGTCGCTGAATGGGGTTGACGCGACCCGGGATGCTGCTTCTTTAACAGAAGTCTTACGC
>NZ_SFBY01000216.1:0-16710 GCF_007095505.1 Microcystis sp. M_QC_C_20170808_M3Col | reverse complement strand
TGATGTCATTGACCAGGGAATAAAGGGTTTGCCGTTTAATCCTGTAGTGCTTGACCCACTACGAATGACTAAGCTTTCAGACTTTTAAGTAAGTTTGAGTAAGTTTAGTTGAGCGGTAGTAAAAGATACAAATTACTCACCCTTCCAGACCAAAAATTATGACGAATACCAGTAACCCGCTGCTTGTCGGTCAAGGATTACCGGCTTTTGACCAAATCCAACCCGGCCTGATTGTCCCTGGGATGACGCAACTTTTGCAGGAACTGGCCAGAGAATTAACCGATCTAGAAGCGCAGATTATCCCCACCTGGGAAAAATTGGTCGAACCCCTCACCCGGATCGAAGAACGTTTAAGCTGGAGTTGGGGGGTTATCGGTCATCTGATGGGGGTAAAAAATAGCCCAGAATTGCGTCAAGCTTACGAAACCGTACAACCGCAGGTAGTCGAGTTTATTAGCCGTTTAAGCCAAAGTAAACCCATTTATGAGGCATTTTTGTCCCTGCGTCAAGGGGAAAGCTGGGGGCAATTAGACGAGGCACAACAGCGCATCGTCGAAGCTTCCCTGCGGGATGCCCAATTAGCCGGGGTGGGATTAGCAGGGGAGAAAAAAGACAGATTTAACGCGATTCAACTGGAATTAGCGGAAATCACCACGAAATTTTCTAATAACCTCCTCGATGCCACCAAAGCTTTTAAACTGAAACTAACAACCCCAGAAGATATCGCCGGTTTACCCCCTAGTCTCCTTAGTTTAGCGGCCCAAACCGCCCGCGCCCAAGGGGAAACTAACGCCAGCACCGAAACTGGCCCCTGGGTGATTAGCCTCGATTTTCCCAGTTATTTCCCCTTTATGAAGTACAGCGATAATCGGGAATTGCGGGAAAAACTCTATAAAGCCTACGTTAGTCGGGCTGATCTGGGAGAATTGGATAATAATCCCTTAATCGATCGCATTTTGCAACTTCGTCAGGAACAGGCTCATCTTCTAGGTTATAGTACCTACGCCGAGGTCAGTCTTGCCCGGAAAATGGCCAATTCTGTGGATGAAATCGAGAAATTGCTTGACAATTTGCGCCAAGTAAGCTATGAAGCGGCAAAAGAGGATTTAGAGGCCTTAAAAACTTTTGCGGAAACCGACGATCTCAAGCATTGGGATATAGCCTATTGGTCAGAAAAACAGCGTCAGGCCAAGTTTAACTTTAGTGCCGAGGAATTACGCCCCTATTTCCCCCTACCACGGGTTTTAGAAGGCATATTTAGCCTCGCTAAACGGATTTTTGGGGTAGAAATTATCGCCGCTGACGGTCAGTCCCCTATCTGGCATCCCGATGTGCGTTATTTCCAGATTAACGACGAAAAGGGCGAAAAAATCGCCTATTTCTACCTCGATGCCTACAGTCGTCCCGCCGAAAAACGCGGCGGCGCTTGGATGGATGTCTGTATCGGTCGGGCCAAAACCAGTGCCGAGGTGCGTTTACCTGTGGCTTATTTAATCTGCAATCAAACGCCTCCAGTAGATGGAAACCCCAGTTTAATGACCTTTGAGGAGGTAACTACCCTCTTTCACGAATTTGGCCACGGTTTACAGCATATGTTAACCACTGTGGATTATTCCGGCGCGGCGGGTATTAATAACGTTGAGTGGGACGCAGTGGAATTGCCCAGTCAATTTATGGAAAATTGGTGTTATGATCGCCCTACTTTAATGAGTATGGCCAAACACTACGAAACTGGCGAAACTCTCCCCGAACATTACTACCAAAAACTGCTCCTAACTAAGAATTATATGAGTGGTTCGGCCATGTTGCGTCAGTTACATTTGTCTCTAGTAGATTTGGAATTACACCATCGTTATCAACCGAATGGCAGCGAAACTCCTAAACAAGTCAGACAGCGTTTAGCAGCGACGACGACGATAATTCCTCCTCTACCGGAAGATGCTTTCTTATGTTCTTTTGGACATATTTTCGCCGGCGGTTATGCGGCGGGTTACTATAGTTATAAATGGGCAGAAGTCCTCAGCGCCGATGCTTTTGCCGCTTTCGAGGAAGTGGGATTAGATAACGAAGAAGCAGTGAAAGCGATCGGTCGCCGTTTTCGCGATACTGTCTTAGCTATGGGGGGAAGTTCCCATCCCATGAATGTTTTTAAAGCTTTCCGCGGTCGCGAACCCAGTACCGAGCCTCTCCTCCGTCATAGCGGATTATAAAAGTAGCCAAAAACTTTTCTTTGTGGTGCGTTACGGCGATATTTAGCTCTTGATTTTTTCCCTAAAAACAAGGGATTGCCTGACGCACCCTACTTGACTATATTGTGATAACATATCGGAAAAAAAAGTTAACTAACAGGAGTAAACTTTAATGAGTATCGCATTTTTTCAAGATCTGATCGAATCGGTAGAGAGTCTATCCATTGAAGACCAAGATTATTTGTTTGAGCTAATTCGTAAAAGACGCATTGAGAAACGCCGCGATGAGATGGCTAAAAATGGCGAAGAAACCTTAAAATCTTTAGCAATGGGAACAGCAAAAAAAGGCAGTGCTGAAGAGATAATGGCTTATTTGTTAGAGGATGAAGAAGAATGAAATTAGTTGCTGACAAAAGCTTTAAAAGAGCTTTTCAACGCTTAATCAGCAAAAATCCTCAACTACAAAGCAAGGTATCAGAGGTTCTATATTTGTTAGAAGATAATCCCTTCACCCCCTCTTTAAAATCCCATAAGCTTACAGGTAGATTAGAAGGTTATTGGTCATGTTCTGTTAGTTACGATTGCCGTATTATTTTTACTTTTCGTCAAGATACTGATTCAGGAGAAACTTTAATTGTTATAGTTGATATTGGAAAACACGATCAAGTTTACTGATTTATCTCTTTAATTTGTTCTTGCTTATCAATTGTACAATCACAGTGGGATGCCGAAGGCACTGCCTAGCAGATCGCCTACTTTTCTAGCGTGCGTTCCTTGAAATTTTTGGGTCTGAAACCCCTTAACTACCATATATTTTTATGAAGAATTATCTGTACCTTGTAACATTAACTCTTAATTCTTAACAAATTACCATAGATTCTCAACAGAAAAACTGATTATAATAAAGGAAAATGAACAGAAATGCTCGATCGATAGATAACTGATTAATTAAAGTTTTATTACTTTTGATGTCCAGGGATTAAGAGAAGTAAATTTATTCTCGATCGCCCCCTGAAAGCTAGAAGAAATAGTTTTAATAAACAAAGAGTTTTCAACTTGGCAAAAATCCTCTGGGGGTAATACACATGGAAGTTCTAACCGAGACAATTAACCCAACTTCGATCGAACGGGAACCGATCCATCTCTATAACCGAATTCAACCGCACGGGGTGCTTTTAGTTCTCAGCGAACCGGAGCTAAAAGTCAGCCAAACTAGCAGTAATAGCCGCAGTTTATTGGGTATTTCTCCGGGGGAAATTATCGGTAAAACCCTAGAGGAAATCTTCGATCCCTTTCAGATCGATCCTCTAAAATCAGCCATAGAAAATAACGATTTTGATGCTATCAATCCCTCCAAAATTTGGGCGCGGGTTAAAGGGGATGATTTTGCTGTCTTTGATGCTATTTTCCACCGCAACGCCGAACAAATGCTGATTTTAGAGTTAGAACCAGCTATTTCCTATGAAAACATTCCTTTCCTGAGATTCTATCACCTAGCCAAAACTTCGATCGATAAACTTGAAGCCACCCGTAGCCTAAAAGATTTCTGTAATATCATCGTTAAAGAAGTGCGAAAAATGACAGGATTCGATCGAGTTATGTTATACAAATTCGACGAAGAAGATAACGGTGATGTGATAGCAGAAGACAAAATAGAGCAACTAGAACCCTATCTCGGTTTACGTTATCCCGCTTCCGATATCCCTCTCCCGGCACGAAATTTATTAACTGCTAATTGGATTCGACAGATTCCCGATGCCACCTCTGAACCCGTCGATCTAGTGCCTATTCTTCATCCCGAAACTCAACAACCCTTAAATTTAACCCTGTCCAGTCTTAGAAGTGCTTCTCCCTGTCATTTAGAATACCTGCATAACATGGGAGTGGGAGCATCTCTAACCATTTCTCTGATTGAAAATAAACGTCTCTGGGGTATTATTGCCTGTCATCACCGCACCCCCAAATATGTACCCTACGAACTCCGTAAAGCTTGTGAATTTTTGGGACGGGTAATCTTTTCGGAAATATCGGCACGGGAAGAAACCGAGGATTATGACTATCGAGTGAAATTAAACTTTGTGCAATCGCAATTAATCGATTATATGGCTGAAGCTAATAACTTTATTGATGGATTAATTGCCCATAAACCGAATCTGCTCGATCTAACTAAAGCTACAGGAGCCGCTATTTGTTTAGGCGGCAATTATACCTTAATTGGAGTAACACCGAGCGAAGAAGAACTAAATTATCTGATTACTTGGCTAGAAAAAAACGTCCTTGAAGATGTTTACTATACCAATTCCTTACCGCGAATTTATACCGATGCGGGTAAGTTTAAAGACATTGCCAGTGGCCTACTAGCAATTCCCATTTCTAAACGTAATTATCTCCTCTGGTTTCGTCCGGAAGTAATTCAAACCGTGAACTGGGGTGGTGATCCGGGTAAAGCGATCGAAACGACTGCCATAGATGGTGATATTCGTCTCTGTCCGCGTAAATCTTTCTCCCTCTGGAAAGAAACCGTTCGCCTCAAATCTTTACCCTGGAAAGCAGTAGAAATTAACGCGGCACTAGAATTACGAAAAGCGATCGTCAATATCATCTTAAAACAAGCCGATGAATTGGCCCGTTTGGCGCGGGATTTGGAACTATCAAACGCCGAATTAAAAAAATTCGCCTACGTCGCTTCCCACGATTTACAGGAACCCCTCAATCAAGTCGCCAACTATGTGCAGTTGCTAGAAATGCGCTACACCGAAGAACTGGACGAAGATGCTAAAGAATTTATTACTTTTGCCGTCGAAGGTGTCAGTTTGATGCAAACATTAATAGATGATGTGCTGGCTTACTCGAAAGTGGATATGCAGGCGGTAGAGTTTAATACCATCGATGCTAATCTGGCACTGGAAAAAGCTCTCGCTAACCTGAAAGGGAGAATTCAGGAAAGTCAGGCTATGATCACCGTTGATCCTTTGCCAATTATCATGGCAGATAAAACCCAGTTAATGCAATTGTTCCAAAATCTCATCGGTAATGCGATTAAATTCCGAGGAAAAGCAACTCCCACTATTCATATTGCTGCCCAACGTCAAGAAGAGGAATGGCTGTTCTCTGTCACCGATAATGGAATTGGTATCGATCCCCGATTTTCCGAACGCATTTTCGTGATTTTCCAACGACTGCACACCCGCGACGAGTACCCCGGCACAGGTATGGGTTTAGCGATTTGTAAGAAAATTATCGAGTGTCATCGCGGACGAATTTGGGTAGAATCCCAATTAGGCAAAGGAGCGGTTTTCTGTTTTACAATTCCCCTAGGAGGTGACGAGCGTGAGCGCTGGCGAGGACGTGCCACACAAAATTATCTTATTAGTGGAGGACAGCAAAGCTGATATTCGCCTCATTCAAGAGGCATTAAAAACTAGCACCGTCCCGCACGAATTAGTTATCGTTAGGGATGGTGTCAGCGCTATGGATTATCTGCGTCGAGAAGGGGAGTATCTCGATTCTCCCCGTCCTAATCTTATTCTTCTCGATCTGAATTTACCAAGAAAAGACGGACGGGAGGTATTAGCGGAAATAAAAAACGATCCCAGTTTAAAAAGAATTCCTGTGGTGGTTTTAACCACTTCTCGCAACGAGGAGGATATTTTTTATAGCTATGAACTGCACGTTAATTGTTATATAACCAAGTCACGCAATCTCAAAGATTTGTTCAAAATTGTCAAAAATATCGAGGCTTTTTGGTTAGAAACCGCTACTTTACCCGGGGAGTGAATCATTATCAGTTATCAGTTATCAGGAGGCAGGGGACAGGGTGGTCACTGCGTGCGCGTTGCGGCGGGTTTTGGGGTGTTAGGGTTTTAGGGTTTTAGTTGAAATTCCCCCACCTCCCCACCTCCCCACTTCCCCACTTCCCAATCCCTAACCTCCCAAATCCCTAACTTCCCAAATCTCTTTAACTCTTGATTAAAAAATGGGACTCTCGCAGGATATAAAAGTTCTTTTAATCGAGGATAATTTAGCCGAAGCTCGATTATTAAAGGAAATTCTTAAGGGTAATGAAAAAAAAGAATTTCATCTGGTTAATGTCTCAAGATTATCCGAGGCGATTTCTCTGTTACAACAAACAAATTTTGATGTAATTTTATTAGATTTAACTTTACCAGATAGTCAGGGTTTGGAATCCTTAGCTCCCCTTTTAATTACGGCTCCGAAATTGCCGATCGTGGTTTTAACTAATACTAATGATGATAATTTAGCTTTGGCAGCACTGCGTCAGGGAGCGCAGGATTATTTAATTAAAAGAGAAGTAAGTTTAGAAATTTTAACTCGATCGCTATGTTATGCGATCGAGCGAAAACAGATGGAGGAAGCTTTACGAGAATCGAACGAAGCTTTAAAAATGAGCGTGATTGAACGTACTAATCAACTGGAAAAAGCGCAGGAATTAAATCAGTTAAGAACCGAATTTGTTTCCATGTTATCCCACGATTTTCGCAATCCTTTAAATAAAATTTTACTCTCGGCTGGATTATTAGAAGAAAGTCGCGATCGGTTGACAAAAGATCAGCAAGTTAGCTATTTTCGCATGATTCGATCGGCCATTAAAGACATGGATCAATTGCTCACGGAAGTGTTATTAATTGGCCGGGCCGATTCCGGGAGATTATACTGTCAATTTGATCTGGTGGATTTACTGGATTATTGTCAGAAATTAGTAGAATCTTTTACTGTTAAGCCGGAGCCGCAATTAGCAATTATTTTCCAAGTTGAAGGCAGCTTAGAAAGAGGACTTTGGGATATAAATTTAATTAAACATATCTTGACAAATTTACTGGGAAATGCTCTCAAATATTCACCCCAAGGCAACCCCGTAGAATTTAAGATTATTGTTGAATCCGAGCAGGTAGTCTTTAAAATTGTCGATCGAGGGATTGGTATTCCCAGCAAAGATAAAGAAAATTTATTTAAACCTTTTTATCGCGGTAGCAATGTCGATAATATTCAAGGAACGGGATTAGGATTAGCCATTGTCGGACGCTGTGTGGAAGCGCACAAAGGACAAATTTACCTAGAAAGTGAGGAAGGAAAAGGCACAAAGATCACGGTGATTTTACCGATTATTACCGACATTGAACACCTAAATTGAGATGAACAATAGGGTGGGATCACAATTTTTTTTCTGCTGCCCTCGCTGCCTATCTACCTATTTCTTGGATCAAAGGAACGAACGACAAAAATACCGATGGCTTTGTCCACTTTAGTGATATATTTTTCTAGGTCTTTAGCAATGGTAACTTGACCGGCAGGAGAGGCATGAATTAAGCCAATTTTGCCGTCAGGAAAGCGATAAACTAGACCGGTATGGGTGGTATCTAAACCAGCGATATTAGTCACGACACCGATAATATCGCCAGCTTGCAGTTGTGGATAAATATCTTTAATCTTAGCGGTGGGAATATAGGTTAAGGATAAGCTTTCTAATTGCTTTTCTACCTGTTGAATACAATCGTAATTACTTGGAGTTTTTAACTGGGGATATAGAGGGCGATTTTTGCTGATAAAGTTGAGCTTTTTGTCAAGAGTAATTCCACCTAATTTTTGAGTAATATTTTCTAGATTACCTCGTTTTTGGTTGTCATTAATCCAATCGGAAAAGTAATGCAGACGACTACAATAACCGTCGAGAATACCGTGGCGATAACGTTGATTTAAGACCTGCTGACTAAAAGCAGAATACTGATAATTTTTTAAAGCAAAATTGTGACTCAAAGCGAGAACTGTTTCCACAAAGAGGACACAATCAAACTCTTTTAAAGAGATAAATAATTTTTCTGTTGCCGAGCGATCGAGTAATCCTGCTTGATATTTTGCTCCTAAAAATTGAGTGGCGATATTCTGGATTATATCAGCCATGGCTAGGCGATCGAGTTGTTGATTTTGAGCGTACTGTACCAGTTTTTGATAATTAGGATCGCTTACTTCTTGAGCAAGAATAGTTTCCGATCGAGCTATGCTCAAGGGAATTAACACAGGATTAATGAATAAATAGGGTAAAGTTATCCAATTTAAAAACATTGTCGATCGATTACTGAAAATAATAGAGTTTATCATCGACTTAATAGTCACGGATTCTAGTTTGGCTACAAGAAAACCAAGACTGGAATCCTGAAAGCATTCCCTTACCCTAGTAAAAGTTTCACTAAAACTAATCATCGGAATCTTAAATAGGGTCTGCTGAAAAAGTTTTTCGGTGGGGGTAGGGTGTGGGGTGTGGGGTGTGGGGTGTGGGGTGTGGGGTGTAGGGTTTTACCGATTTTCAGGTGGTCAACTACCTAATTTTCAGGGAAAAAGTACCTGAATTTTCCCCCTGATCACTCCCATCTCTGGTACTTTTTGATTGACAAAAAGTCTAAAAGTCTTACCCAACAAGGTTTTTAGCTTTATTCAGCAAACCCTATCTAAATTACTCCTTAAGACTGCACCGGAGTGCCAGAGTTGCCAGTTCGAGCATTTGTACTAAAATTTCCCCTACTCAGTTTAAATCCAGTGCAGCTTACCTGCTACTGACTTGAAAGTGGGTGTAGGGTGTAGGGTGTGGGGTGTAGGGAAGGAAACCTCTTTCATCTGTGGGGGTGAAAATTTTTTCATCGGGACTGACTCCTAACCCTAACAACAATTTTTGATTTTTACCAGAGGTCTAGCATAAGAACAAAAAGCTGATCTTGATTGAGTTATAGCACTTGCAGATGTCTCATCATCATGTGTTAACAGCGAAATCTCGTCTGAGTTGCTATTTATTACCACTTTTAATTAAAAAAGTCAATAGATTAAATATTAATTTTTGTAAATAAAAGCCTGAGCAGTTACTCAGAAAGCTCTTTACCATCTGTTACAAAATCTGGCAAGATATTTATCGAATTGTGTCAAAACCCAGAGTAAATGCTCATTGGGGTGACATTTTCTGATACAAGACAGAAACATATATATCTAAATACCTTAAACAAAGGGCGATCGTCATCTGATGACGAAAATCCCTTCATACCAGACTCAGCAATCCTAAGGAGAACCATCATATATGTTCACTCACGTCAAGTCCACCATTCGTCACATAGTTCCCGACGCGTTGAATGGTCGATCGCTGGTCAAGGTGGTCTATGTCGTGCTAGAACCTCAGTACCAAAGTGCGCTGAGTAGTGCCGTCAGGGAAATCAACGCTAACAACCCGAAACTAGCGATCGAAATTAGTGGTTATTTAATCGAAGAACTGCGCGATGGGGAAAATTATCGCAATTTTCAAGAGGATATAGCCAAAGCTAATATTTTCATTGCCTCTCTCATCTTTATCGAAGATTTAGCCGATAAAGTTGTGGCCGCTGTCAGTCCCCATCGGGATAAATTAGACGCAGCGATAATCTTTCCCTCCATGCCCCAGGTAATGCGCTTAAATAAATTAGGCAGCTTTTCCATGGCCCAATTGGGACAGTCTAAGAGTGTCATCGCTAACTTTATGAAAAAGCGCAAGGAAAACTCCGGCGCTGGTTTCCAAGATGCGATGTTAAAGTTATTGCGAACCTTACCGCAAGTCCTGAAATACCTCCCCATGGAAAAAGCTCAGGATGCGCGCAACTTTATGTTAAGTTTCCAGTATTGGCTAGGAGGTTCCGCAGAAAATTTAGAGAACTTCCTGTTAATGTTGGCCGATAAGTACGTCTTCGATAACAAGGATGACAGCGTAGTTTACAAAGAACCGGTAGTTTATCCAGATCTGGGGATCTGGCATCCTTTATCCATGAAAATGTTCGAGGATGTCAAGGAATACTTCGCTTGGTACAATAACCGCAGTGATATTGCCGATGACCTAAAAGACCCCTTGGCTCCCTGTGTTGGCTTAATTTTACAGAGAACTCACCTCGTTACTGGTGATGACGCTCATTATGTCGCTCTCGTGCAGGAATTCGAGTCTATGGGTGCGCGAGTCCTTCCCGTTTTTGCTGGGGGATTAGACTTTTCTAAACCCGTAGAAGAATATTTCTGGGATAAAAGCTTAAAAGGAGTAGAAGCGGTTCCCATCGTCGATACAGTAATTTCCCTGACGGGATTTGCTTTAGTGGGAGGTCCAGCGCGACAAGATCACCCGAAAGCGATAGAATCCTTAAAACGTCTCAATCGTCCCTATATGTGCGCGTTACCGCTAGTTTTCCAAACCACCCAGGAATGGGAAGAAAGCGATTTAGGGTTACACCCGATTCAAGTAGCGCTACAGATTGCCATTCCCGAATTAGACGGTGCGATCGAACCTATTATATTATCAGGCCGGGATGGGGCCACGGGTAAAGCGATCGCCTTACAGGATCGGGTGGAAGCGATCGCTCAACGGGCGCTAAAATGGGCTACTCTAAGGAAGAAACCGAAACTAAACAAAAAAGTCGCCATCACCGTCTTTAGTTTCCCCCCCGATAAAGGGAATGTGGGAACCGCAGCCTATCTAGATGTGTTCGGTTCCATCTACGAAGTGATGCAAGCGTTACAAAATAACGGTTATGACTTGCAAGACTTACCCGCATCTCCCCGAGAACTGATGGAAGCGGTAATCCATGATGCTCAAGCACAATACCATAGTCCGGAGCTAAATATCGCCTATCGGATGTCCGTACCCGAATACGAACGCTTAACCCCCTATTCCGTCCGTTTAGAGGAAAATTGGGGACCACCACCGGGACATCTCAACAGTGATGGACAAAATCTTTTAATCTACGGGAAAGAATTCGGTAACGTCTTTATTGGGGTTCAACCCACCTTCGGTTATGAAGGGGATCCCATGCGTCTGCTATTCTCTCGTTCTGCTAGTCCCCACCACGGTTTTGCAGCCTACTATACCTATCTCAATCAAGTCTGGAAAGCAGACGCAGTTCTCCATTTTGGCACCCACGGATCCTTAGAATTTATGCCGGGGAAACAGATGGGAATGTCTGGAGAATGCTACCCCGATAACCTCATCGGGATGATTCCCAACCTCTACTATTATGCCGCTAATAACCCCAGCGAAGCGACGATCGCTAAACGTCGCAGTTATGCGGAAACTATCTCCTATCTCACTCCCCCCGCAGAAAATGCCGGACTTTACAAAGGGTTAAAAGAACTAAGCGAGTTGATCGGTTCCTACCAAACCCTGAAGGATAGTGGGCGTGGGGTGCAAATTGTCAATACCATTGTCGATAAATGTTTATTGGTAAATCTCGACAAGGATATAAGTTTACCTGATGGTGACACCGCCCATCTCAGTCAAGAGGAACGGGATAATATCGTCGGTTCCGTCTATCGCAAACTGATGGAAATTGAATCGCGCTTACTTCCCTGCGGACTTCACGTTATCGGGAAACCTCCCTCGGCGCTCGAAGCGATCGCAACTTTAGTCAATATTGCCAGTTTAGACCGGGAAGAAGACGGTTTACTCTCCTTACCCCGAATTTTGCTCAACAGCATTGGCCGGGATATAGAGGAAGTTTATCGCAATAGCGATCGAGGGGTGTTAGAAGATGTGGAATTACTGCAAAACATCACCCTCGCGACTCGCGCTGCCGTTTCCGCTTTAGTCAAATCCCAAACCGACGCAGAAGGTCGGGTATCGATGCTTTCTAAGCTGAATTTCTTGAATATAGGCAAGAAATCGCCTTGGATCGAAACTTTACAGGAAATGGGTTATCCAAAAGTTGATCCGGTCGCGTTAAAACCCCTGTTTGAATACCTAGAATTCTGTTTAGAACAGGTCTGTGCTGATAATGAATTAGGGGCCCTATTAAAAGCATTAGAAGGGGAATACGTTCTTCCCGGTCCCGGTGGCGACCCCATCCGTAACCCCGGAGTTTTACCGACGGGTAAAAATATCCACGCTTTAGATCCCCAGTCTATCCCGACCCTAGCGGCGGTAAAATCGGCTAAAATCGTGGTAGATCGTCTGTTAGAACGGCAAAAACTGGATAATGGCGGTAAATATCCCGAAACCATCGCTTGTGTTCTCTGGGGAACCGATAACATCAAAACCTATGGGGAATCCCTAGCACAAATTCTCTGGATGGTGGGAGTTCGTCCTGTTCCCGATGCTTTAGGACGGGTGAATAAACTGGAATTAATTCCCCTAGAGGAGTTGGGAAGACCGCGCATTGATGTGGTGGTCAACTGTTCCGGTGTCTTCCGGGATTTATTTATCAATCAGATGAACTTGCTTGACCAAGGTGTAAAAATGGCTGCGGAAGCAAACGAACCGATAGAGATGAATTATGTCCGCAAACACGCAATTGAACAAGCAAAAGAAATGGGTTTAACGGTTCGACAGGCAGCCACCCGCATCTTTTCTAATGCTTCCGGTTCCTATTCTTCTAACATCAATCTTGCGGTGGAAAATAGCAGTTGGGAAGACGAAAAAGAGTTACAGAATATGTATCTCAACCGCAAGGGTTTTGCTTTCGATTCCGATAATCCCGGGATGATGGCCGATAATCGTCAGTTGTTTGAAGCATCCTTAAAAACTGCCGAGGCAACTTTCCAAAACTTGGATTCTAGCGAAATTAGTTTAACCGATGTTTCCCACTATTTCGACTCGGATCCCACCAAAGTTGTCGCTAGTTTACGGGATGATGGCAAAAAACCGGCAGCCTATATTGCCGATACTACCACCGCTAACGCTCAAGTGCGTACTTTATCGGAAACCGTCCGTTTAGATACCCGCACCAAGTTACTCAATCCCAAATGGTACGAGGGAATGTTAAATCACGGTTACGAAGGAGTCCGGGAATTATCGAAGCGTTTAGTTAATACCATGGGATGGTCTGCAACTGCTGACGCGGTGGATAATTGGGTTTATGAAGATGTCAACACCACCTTTATTCAAGATGAGGAAATGTGTCAGCGTCTGATGAATCTCAATCCTAATTCTTTCCGCAAGATGGTGGGAACCCTGCTAGAAGTTAATGGTCGCGGTTACTGGGAAACTTCCCAGTCGAATTTAGACCGCTTACAGGAACTTTATCAAGAAGTGGAAGACCGTATCGAAGGAATCGAGTAGAATAGATAGATAAGACTTGAGAGACTGGCTAATTACCGGTCTCTTGAGTTGTCAAAAAAGATGAAAAATAACTTTTGGGGGTTAATTTGGTCTAGTTTTAGAGAAGTCAACAACTCGATTTTGACGATTCTATCCTATGCCATTTCGATTTTACTGGCTGTAGTGGCTAGTAAGGCATCAGTTCCTTTGTATCTTCTAATCATCATCGTGACTTTATCTTTACTGATAATCGCTACCTTGGTTAGAGCTTTGGAAAAAGCTTTAGAAGAATACGCTAAAATGAAACAGAGTATGATTCCTAAGATATTGCGAGTTCAAAAGGACGCAAACAATAATATTGAATGCTTACTGGAAGCATCAGATTTATTCGCCGCTCAATCTATGATATCTTTGTATTATACAGATGAAGATGATTTCGAGAGGTTGATAGGAGTAGGATTCGTCCAGTCTATCAATAATAAGAAACGAATTCAAGTGGTGATCGATGAACCAAAAATAACCTATCAATATATTTTAGATAAACTGGCCAACAATGATTTAAAAGTTATGCAACAAACTAGAGTTAGTCCGAGCGTTATTAAGAAATACAATCAACCATAGAGGTAGAAATGGAAAACGTCACAGAAACTCCCCTTTTATCCCCCAAAGGAACTTTTCCTGCCACTGTCGTTAAGGTTATTGACGACTATAAATTAGTAATGAATAGAGGTGAACAAAACGGAATTCGAGAAGGTCAAAGAATGATGGTTTATCGTATCGATGACGAAGAAATATTAGATCCGCATACTGGCGAATCTTTAGGGTTTCTCGAATTAGTAAGAGGTACGGGAAGAATTATTTTTGTTCAAGATAAAATATCTATTATAGAATCAGACAAAAAGCCAGACATAGATTTAAATAAACTTTCTTATTTGATCGTAGAATATTTGCAGAAACCTAGAGAATTGTCTGAATTATCTTATATCCCTCCCTTGACTCCTTCTGGAATTGAATACTTAGCAAAGAAAGAGTTACAATCAAATAGAGAAAGAGAGTTAAAATCAATGATTGATAAATTAGGAGAAAGACTACCGTTTGAAAATCCTCAAGTTGGCGATCTAGTCAAGCCTATTTAATCGTTATAATCAAAAATTAGTCCAGTTGTGCATTTTATTCAGCAAAAAAAGGATTAAGAGGGTTTCTGTCGGGTTGTCGGGTTTCGTAGCCTCAACCCGACCTACTAATTTACTACTTTTTTGCCCACACGAACACGACAACGATAATCTAGATTGGTACGATAAGTCCCCCCTATATCTAGAACTGAGACCAGACCATCCATAAAGTAGCGTCTAGGAATAGAGTAATTTTGGGAAGAAATGTCACGATAGTATTTTTTTACCATAACACCCTCGTTTAAGTTATGTTCATTCCTTCATTCTAGCATTTTATCATAGCAATTTTTTGAATTTATAAGAAATTATCACACTCAACCCCTTTTTTGCAGTTATAATACATAGCCCCTACATTCGTACTATTAATGATCAAGGCAATTGACCGACCTTATCATTAAATCCTGACAAATATAAGTTTAAATTATAGCTATTGCGCCCTAAGAGCGATAATATTTAATATTAACCAGATTTATACCAAAGATAAATCATTATGGAAAATGTAGCCGAAAAACCCATTTTATCTCCTAAAGGAACCTTCCCTGCCACAGTTGCTAAGGTTATTGACGACTATAAATTAGTAATGAATAGAGGTGAACAGAACGGAATTCGAGAAGGTCAAAGAATGATGGTTTATCGTATCGATGACGAAGAAATATTAGATCCGCATACTGGGGAATCTTTAGGGTTTCTCGAATTAGTAAGAGGTACGGGAAGAGTAATTTTCGTTCAAGATAAAATATCTATAATTGAAACCGATCGGAAAAAAACTTATAGAAAAAGAATAGAAAATACTCCTTTTGCATTGAGCAGTTATAAATCTGAAGTGGTAGAATCCGATGAATTAAAACCTTTTGATAATGCTCAAGTTGGCGATTTGGTCAAACCTATTTAGACCTATCGATGGAACAACAAATATTAGAATACTTTTTATCTCTTAAATATCCGATTTCAATTTATACTGAAGAAGAAGACGGATAAACGGCACTAATTCCAGATTTACCCGGATGTATTACTCAGGGGGAAACTTTAGAGGAAGTAGATAAATTTTCTCACTATCGGCTCACAGCGATCGCATCCTGCCGGAATTGAGGGATAACTTTCTCCGGTTCGCAAGCCGGAGGAGACAAAACTGGTTTATGCTAGAAAGAGTTGCTCTTAACGTAACTTTACAAAGTCATCGATCGCCCACATTTATGGATTGCATCATCAATCGTCGAGCGCGGTTTTCAGCCAGCCATCGCTATTATCTACCAGAATGGGACGAAGCCGAAAATCAAAGACTTTTTGGTCTTGGTAGCCGTTTTCCCGGTCATGGTCACAATTACGAATTATACGTCTCCCTATACAAAGAACTCAATCTTTATGGCATGGTGGAAAATCTCTCCACCGTGAAACAGGTAATTAAACGAGAGATAACCAGTCAATTAGACTACTCCTATCTCAATCAAGTCTGGCCGGAATTTCAGCAAACCCTACCCACCACAGAAAATATCGCTAGAGTTATCTGGCAAAGATTAGCACCCTATTTACCATTGGTCAAAATTCAACTATTTGAACACCCCGAATTGTGGGCAGAATATCAAGGAAAAGATATGGAAGCAACTTTAACTATCAAAACCCATTTTAGTGCCGCTCATCGTTTGGCTTTACCGCAATTAACCCTCGAACAAAACTCGGAAATCTACGGCAAATGCGCCAGGGTAAACGGTCATGGCCATAATTATCACCTAGAAGTATCCGTGGCGGGGGAAATCGATCCCCGCACCGGTATGATTGTAGATCTAGGGGATTTACAAAAAGCGATCGATGAATTGGTAGTAGAACCCTTCGATCATACTTTTTTAAATAAGGATATTCCCTACTTTGCCGAAGTGGTTCCCACCGCGGAAAATATTGCCTTACATATCGCTCAACTATTAGGGGAACGGATCCGCCAATTAGGAGCCGAATTAGATAAAGTTAAACTAATTGAAAGTCCCAATAATTCTGCGGAAATCCACTGTCGTGGTTCGGTTCAAGCTCCCCGACAACTTCTAGAAAAAACCCTGACAGCCGTTTAATTACCTATTAGTTAAGCTGATTAGGGTGAGCGTGACTCACCCTGATAGATTTAATTAAACCCTAGTTAGGGTTTGCTGAATAAATCTAAAAACCTTATCCAACAAGGTTTTTAGACTTTTTTGCCCTCAAAAAGTGCCGACCCTTGGAGTGATTGGGGGGAAAATTCAGGGACTTTTTCCCTGAAAATTAGGTAATTGACCACCTGAAAATGGGTAAAACCCCACACCCCACACCCCACACC
>NZ_SFBY01000215.1:0-15859 GCF_007095505.1 Microcystis sp. M_QC_C_20170808_M3Col | reverse complement strand
GATTTAGATAACTGGTTGCATCCGTGACTCGCTTTATTTGGGATAAATTTAGCAAAGACTTCTTAGAAACCCTTCTTTCTCCCTACGGTACAGTAGTTGTCAGCAAAGAAGTCACCTCATACTAAATCCGTTGAGTATAGGCTACTTATGAGGTTATGAGGACAGGCACTCATGCAAGAGGCAATCATGCAAAAGGGTGAATAAATAATCAGTTTTTAATAACCGGATTTAGTGTCGGTTGACAAAAAAACCTTATGAAAAGGCGTTAAAACTGGCAACAAATACCGAGAATTTGTCAGTACAAGCGGAGCAAGCGGGGTTGGGAATAGCTTATCATCTCTTGGGAAATAAGGATGAGGCGATACAGTGGTTGAAGAAGGCGAAGGGCACTTATAATCAGTTAGGAGATACTTCGCAGGTTCAGAAATTAGATGAAACAATTAATTTCATATCTCCCCCAACCCCTCTAACTCCCCACTCCCCTGACTCCCACAAAGCTCCAAAAATAAGGTTTTAAAAAAACCAGAATTCAAAATAAGAAATAGCGTTGGGCCATGGGTAAAACCGTAGCAGGTTCACAGATTAATAATTCGCCGTCAGCGCGCACTTCGTAGGTTTCGGGATTAACTTCCATGCGCGGTAAAGCGTCATTGAGCTTCATACTGGCCTTACTGATATTACGCGTATTCGACACGGCCACGGCGGTTTTTTTCAGCTTTAACTTCTCAGGGATGCCCGCTTTCATAGCATATTTAGAAACAAATGTCAAGGAAGTTTTGGCGATCGCACCACCAAAAGAGGCAAACATGGGACGCATATAAACCGGTTGCGGTGTGGGAATACTGGCATTAGCATCGCCCATTTGCGCCCAGGCGATTAAACCACCTTTCAGGACAATTTCCGGTTTTACGCCAAAAAATGCCGGTTTCCAGAGAACCAAATCGGCTAATTTGCCCACTTCGATGGAACCGACATGATCGGAAATCCCATGGGTAATAGCAGGATTAATCGTATATTTAGCAATATATCGTCTTGCCCGCAGATTATCATTCTCGCCCGTTTCCCCGGTCAGTCTGCCTCGTTGTACCCGCATTTTGTGGGCAGTTTGCCAAGTGCGGATAATTACTTCTCCCACCCGTCCCATAGCTTGAGAATCGGAGGAAATTATGCTAAAAGCCCCCAAATCGTGGAGAATATCCTCGGCGGCAATAGTCTCTCGGCGGATGCGGGATTCAGCAAAAGCCACATCTTCGGGAATGCTCCGGTCTAAATGATGACAAACCATCAACATATCGAGGTGTTCCTCTAAGGTATTCACCGTATAGGGACGCGTGGGATTAGTAGAGGAGGGTAAAACGTTCATTTCCCCGCAAACCCTGATAATATCGGGAGCATGACCACCGCCGGCCCCTTCCGTGTGGTAGGTGTGAATGACGCGATTTTTAAAAGCGGCGATAGTTGCCTCGACAAAACCGGCTTCATTGAGAGTATCGGTATGAATCGCCACCTGCACATCGTACTTATCGGCAACGCTTAAACAGGTATCAATGGCTGCCGGAGTGGTTCCCCAATCTTCATGGAGTTTTAAGCCAATTACCCCCGCTTTTACCTGTTCCGCTAGTCCTTCCGGCTGACTGCTATTGCCTTTACCCAAAAAACCCAAATTCATCGGGAAAGCTTCGGCCGCCTCTAGCATTCGATAGATGTTCCATTCTCCCGGGGTGCAGGTGGTGGCATTAGTTCCCGTCGCCGGTCCAGTCCCGCCACCAATCATCGTGGTAATCCCCGACGCAATCGCTGTCTCAATTTGTTGGGGACAGATAAAATGAATATGAGCATCAATCCCCCCTGCTGTCAAAATCATCCCTTCCCCGGCCAATGCCTCGGTGGCAGGACCGATAATAATATCGACATTATCTTGAATGTGGGGATTACCCGCTTTACCGATTTGATAAATTTTGCCATCTTTAATGCCCACATCGGCTTTAACGATGCCCCACCAGTCGAGAATTAAGGCATTAGTAATCACTAGATCTACCGCTCCATCTTCCCTAGAAATGGGGGATTGGCCCATACCATCGCGAATTACTTTACCACCGCCGAATTTTACCTCATCGCCGTAGGTGGTGAAATCTTTTTCGACTTCGATAAATAATTCCGTGTCTGCTAGGCGAACTTTATCTCCGACGGTGGGGCCGTAGGTTTCAGCATAGGTGCGGCGATCGATGCGATAATTCATAGGGGGAATTCTTTAAAATCGAGATCGATTATACGATCGATTTTCCGGCAATTATCGCTTTTTCGGGATTTTCTTCCATTTTTAATCTGGCTCGTTTTCGAGTATTTCTTTGGCTTTCAGTAAAGCTTGGCGATGTTCTTCGGTGACGGTGGGATATTTTAAACCGAGGGATTCCAGGGTGTAATAAATAACCGCCCCCACAGCTAAACGGGTAAACCATTTGCGATCAGCCGGGATAATATACCAAGGAGCCCACTCGGTACTGGTATGATTGAATACCTCCTCGTAGGCTTTCATGTAATCATCCCAAAAAGCCCTTTCTTTGACATCATTTTCGGAAAACTTCCAGTTTTTTTCAGGGCGATCAATTCTTTCCAAAAATCGTTTTTTCTGTTCTTCTTTAGAAACATTGAGAAAGAATTTCAGGACAATAACCCCATTGTTAACCAGATATTTTTCAAAATTATTAATCTCCTCAAAACGTCGATGCCAAACTTTCTTGGTTCTGTCTTCTGGGGGGAGTTTTTGCCGTTCCAATAAATTTTGATGGACACGCACAACTAATAATTCTTCGTAGTAAGAACGATTAAAAATACCGATACGACCCCGCTCCGGTAAGGCTTTATAATATCGCCAGAGATAATCGTGGTCTAGTTCTTCGGCCGAGGGAACTTTAAAGCTAAATACCTGACAGCCTTGGGGATTTAAGCCGGACATAACGTGTCTGATCGTACCATCTTTACCTGCCGCATCCATGGCTTGCAGATTAATTAACAGAGCATAGGTATCCTGGGCATAGAGTTTATCTTGAAACTCGGCCATTTTTTCGATACCCTGTTGCAGCAGCAGCGTGGCATCTTCTTTGGTAATGTAGTCGGGTTTAAACCCGGGATCGTAGTCTTTGTGCAGAGAAATTTCTTTACCCGGTGGCACCATTAAGGATTGTAAAAATGCGTGGCGATCAATTTTGCTGACCATGCTCTTCTCCTTGATTGTTTTGACCCCTAAGATTACATTGTAGCACTTTTGCTCGGAAAATATCTAACTCTTGAACCGGCAAGCCAGGGATGAACTGGCAGAAATGACCTATAAACAAGTATATTTAAATATTCGATTTTAGCTACTCCTCATCTGACGAGAAAGTAAAGAATAATTTTTAGGCGATCGCAAATTCGGTAAACTGTCGCACTTCGGGAGGTTGAAAAGCTAAAACTATCTCACTGCTGGGAATTCCTACGCGCATTAATTCCGTGGCGATACCTGCTTCTGTCCAATTCATAAATAGCTAAAGACATTTAAATGTATTTTTACTGTAAAAAAAGGTTGATTGCATCAATAAGCTGCTTGAGTTGTTTGATCTTGTCAACTAGATGCAAATATATAAACTCATAATCTAGGAGACTAGCTATTTCTTCCACAGTCGTTTCGCTTTTATCATGGCTTCGTTGTATTAATTGATAAATTTTGTTCAGTGCTTCACTAGGATGTGGTATTTGTTCTACATCTAGGGCATTTAGATCGAAACCTAAGTTGTGTAGAATAAAATTTGATGTTAAACAACTATCTATTTTAGTCAGAAAACTGTATTCACCTAAAAACCAAGCTTCGATTTCCATAATCACTAAAATCATCGAAATGGGAATTCCGTTTTTCTGACGTAAAGTTTTTAAAAATCCTTTAATGCCATTTTCTACCTTAGTTCTATTTTCCAGAGGTTTGGGATATAGATCCCGTAAACCTAAAATTTTTTCATAACCATTATTAGTTAAACTATTATGTTGTTTTTTTATATCGGAAAGTACATGAGAATCACATCCGCAATCGTACAAAAGAATAAAAAAAGGAGCTGCTTCTAGAATGTTCGATTTCAGAGATTGAATTTTGCGATTAGATTTATCTCCACGCACTTGATTCACTTCAACCGAAACTTTTTTGTATCCTGCAATTTCTTGACATAACCTCGTTATAAATATCCTTTCGGTCTGTCCCTCGACAAAAATCGCTAACTTTTTCTGTGTCATCAATCTATCACTTCCTCTTTCTCTGGTTCCTGCAAGTAAAATTCACTAGCAAAAAAATCAAAGTTATTCAGTCCAATATGTTTAAACTGTTCAAATTGTTCGGTAGAATTAGAGTAATTATGTAATTTAGCAACTCCCGGTTGTCGTTCGATAACTGACCAATATTCAAGAGGAACACCATTCATGATATTCTCATCGTTAGTGGTCATGATAAGTTGAATCAGCCCTGTTTTCGCCTTCTCAATTAAAAGTTTAATTATAGCTGAAGATCTTTGAAAATCCAAACCCTCCCCGATATCATCAATAATAATACAACTAGGCTGATCTGAAAGCAAAGAGTAATTAACTTGAATTAACAAAGATAATACTCTAAACATTCCTTGAGATATTTCCGATTGTTCTGTATAATAATTTAAATTTTTTTCTTGTACATAGAGATATTGACCTAATAGGTTAGGGTCAGCAAAGGAAGAAGAATTAGAAGGAAAAGAGGGTGTTTTAGTTCCGATATTAGAAAGATCGTAACCAATTTTTTTCATATCGTCAATAATCAATTGTGTAAATTTATCGCCAAGCTCTTGTTTACCGAGTAAAAAGATAGTAATAACAGATTCGTAGTTTTTAAAATCCACGTTATTTTTATTAAGTTCCACTGTTTGAGGAATACGCGCTATAGTATCTCTTCCCAAGTTCGTACCAAATTCATAAAATCTAAGCGCATTTGCCCATTTATATATATCTTCTAAAAAAGGATGCTGGATAGTATCTCGACGCTTGACTACTGCTAATTCTGTTTTAGGTGTTTGAAAGCGAATATACTGATTAAGTTCTTGGGCAAAAATTTCACCTTCTCCAGACTCATTTCTTTCTAACAAAGGTTTTTCATTAATAATTAAACTTTCTTTGACTATGTATCCATTTTTTGATTCTACTAAATATTCTGTTGGTCGTTGGGAATTGTGGTCAAATAACAAATGCCATTCCTGAGTTTTTTGTACTGGAATCAATCCCCTTCCTTCTAATAATAGTTCTGAAATAATGTATATTGACCTGAGTATTCTTGATTTTCCACTGGCATTTTTACCAACGATTACATTAATATTGCCTAGTTGACATCCATCAATAAGCCATTCATTGGGGTTGCCTCGATTATAAATATATTCAAATTGGTCTAATTTCATGGTTTTAATCTCCTTGGTTACAAAAATCGTCAATAAGGTGAGCTTTTTTATAGCCCACCCTAAACTTCATACTAACTCAAAACACTGGAAGGAATCCCTAAGATATCCTCAATCTTAGGTAAATCTTCTAGGGGAATTACCCGGCCTTCATCCTCAAAACCGGCGATTTCAATTAAGATTGAGAATATTAATACTAGACAGGATAAGAGTTTCATATATCTAGAATGTATCAAACTAATCTGTCATGACTATAAAAACAAATCAGGGGGTAGATAACCCCCTTGCGTACAAACGATCTGGTAAATACATAAGAACTAATTAGCTGATGGTCTGAGTTTTTGTTGTATTTTAGCCTTTATTCGAGCAATGAAGCTGGATGTGTTCTTTTTTTCGGGATCTTCGTAGATAAAAGTTTTGGCACTACCATCTTCTAATATTTCAATTAACTTTAAACTAGGTGCTTGTCTCTGTTGTTTTAGTGACTCAGACATAATAGTTTCCTCTGTGGTTTAGGTCTTACCCCTACTGTTATCATCAGTCAATTGTTTAACCTAGTCAATACCCTAGACATTATTCTTCATTCTCCAGAGCAATTTAACAACGTTATTGTATTTTGTCATCCAGTCTAAAATACTACTATGCAGATTTCTGTTATTCATTGAGCTTAAATCTGCACTATCATCCGTATCAACAGCTAATAGTCCGAGAATAGAACTTTCTTGTAGTGCAGCTACAGCTAACACAATTTTTATATTAGGATTAATTAATAGTTCATTGTCTCTTTGGAGAGGGACATAAGAAGACGGTAATTTCTGAGAATTAGAAATATCAATAAACTCCAAAGCATACTTTCTTTTAGTCTTCAGGTATGTATAACCAATCACCCCTTCATCTAATTCAAAAAGTGCCTCTAGTTCCTTATCAGATACATTGCTAGTTTTACATACCATTTGGAGATTCCAAGTAAATAACTTTTGTCTCACTGGTATCCATAAGGATACTCTGATATTGCCTTGTAGATTAAATTTTTGTTTTATATCAACAGATAATTCTTCTAAAGAACTACTGATTGCTGGCACAATGTTTAAGTGAATTGTTTCTAAAAGTTCAACAGTATCTTGTCGAGTCTGTGTTTGAGATAGTAGAACAGGAATTCCTAAGATAATAATAGATATAATCGTAACTATTTGAGGGCTTTTTAATAATTTCCATTCCCTGGGTATAGGACTATTCTCTCCCGTAAAAAATGAACTTGCATCCCCTAACCCGGTCACGATAGCTACTATTAAGTATAACAAAAATATGACGATTTCCCAAGGCTTGAATTTTCTGAGAAAATAATCAAATTCATACTTAATAATTCTGGAAATAATTATTCGTTGTTGATCCTGCATCTAATTTCAAGTTTCTTTGAAAATAAAAGGGACTGGATAAATCCTATCAATTCTAAATAAAACTATTGTTTGACGATTTTCCCAAACTAATTTTTCAATGATAACATCTGCGTAGGCAACCCAATGTTCATTTACCAAAGGAATGGGAACATCAACAGGAATAATTCTATAATCTTCTTTGCTCCCTTGATACTGTTTACATAATTCCAAGCTTTCTGGATAACCTTGAGATGGTTTTAACTTTAAAATACTATTCACTTCACAGGGCATTCCCATAAATTTTACCTCTTTATTTTATGAACAGAAGGTGAGCTATGAAAAGCTCACCCTAAACTTCATACTAACTCAAAACACCAGAAGGAATACCTAAAATATCCTCAATCTTAGGTAAATCTTCTAGGGGAATTACCCGGCCTTCATCCTCAAAACCGGCGATTTCATTAAAGTTCAAATAGCGGTATAAATCACCAGCAAAAGGATTAATTTTCTCAGTGACAATTGCTAGGTATTCCTCAACGGTAGGAATGCGTCCCAGCAGCGCACAAACCGCCGCTAATTCGGCGGAACCGAGATAGACTCGTGCATCTTTTCCCATGCGATTATTGAAGTTACGAGTCGAGGTAGAAAATACCGTCGCTCTGTCTTCAACCCGCGCTTGATTACCCATACAAAGGGAACATCCCGGCATCTCGGTACGCGCCCCAGAAGCGGCAAAAATGCCGTACATTCCCTCATCGCGTAATTGTTTTTCATCCATGCGGGTGGGGGGACAAATCCACAGTTTAGCCTTAGCAACTCCTGCCCCTTCTAATATCTTAGCAGCGGCGCGATAATGACCGATATTAGTCATACAAGAACCGATGAACACCTCATCAATTTTATCCCCGGCGCATTCCGACATTAACTTGATATTATCGGGGTCATTGGGTGCGGCGACAATTGGTTCTTTAATCTCGCTTAAATTGACGGTGATAATATCCGCATATTCGGCATCCTTATCCGCCTCCATCAGGACGGGACTAGCTAACCATTGTTCCATTTTTGCTACCCGACGTAGGATAGTTTTAGCATCACTATAACCCCGGGCTGCCATATTTTTTAACAGAGCCACATTAGAGCGTAAATATTCCGCCACTGTTTCCGTACTTAACTTAATCGTACAACCAGCGCAGGAACGTTCCGCCGTGGCATCGGTTAACTCAAAAGCCTGTTCTAATTTCAAATCCGGCAGCCCTTCCATCTCCATAATGCGACCGTTAAAAACATTTTTTTTGTTCTGTTTTTCCACGGTTAATTTGCCTGCTTGGATGGCAACGTAGGGAATGGCATTAACAATATCCCGCAGAGTTACACCGGGTTGTAATTCCCCCGTAAAACGCACTAAAACCGATTCCGGCATATCTAAAGGCATTACTCCCAAAGCGGCGGCAAATGCCACTAAACCCGACCCCGCAGGAAAGGAAATTCCCAAAGGAAAACGAGTATGAGAATCGCCTCCAGTCCCCACCGTATCCGGCAATAACATCCGATTTAACCAGGAGTGAATAATGCCATCTCCCGGACGTAAAGCGACCCCACCCCGGGTAGAGAAAAAGTCGGGTAATTGGTGATGAGTTTGAATATCAACCGGTTTCGGATAGGCTGCCGTGTGACAGAAACTCTGCATGACTAAATCGGCGCTAAAACCTAAACAGGCTAACTCTTTTAACTCGTCTCTGGTCATCGGGCCAGTGGTATCCTGAGACCCTACCGTAGTCATAATCGGGTCACAGGAAGTACCCGGCCGCACCCCGGGTAAACCGCAAGCTTTGCCGACCATTTTTTGCGCTAGGGTGTAACCTTTACCCGTGTCACTAGGCATGGTGGGACGAGTAAATAGGGTACTAGCCTCAAGTCCCAAGGCGTGACGGGTTTTATCGGTGAGACTGCGACCGATTAAGAGGGGAATACGACCGCCGGCGCGCACTTCATCCAGAATTGTCTCAGGTTTGAGGCTAAAAGTGCTAATAGTTGCGCCCGCTTCGTTGGTGATTTTGCCTTCGTAGGGATAGATTTTAATCACATCCCCCGTGTTCATTTGGCTAACATCGCATTCAAGCGGTAAAGCGCCGGAATCCTCGGCCGTATTAAAGAAGATAGGGGCGATTTTACTGCCTAAAATATAGCCACCAGCACGTTTATTAGGCACAAAGGGAATATCATCGCCAATATGCCAGAGAACCGAGTTAATCGCCGATTTTCGGCTGGAACCAGTCCCAACCACATCCCCGACATAGGCGACCGGATGGCCTAATTTTTTCAATTCGGCAATGGTTTCTAAGGACCGGGGTTGACGGGTTTCTAACATTACCAAAGCATGGAGGGGAATATCAGGCCGGGTGGTGGCATGGGGAGCGGGAGATAGGTCATCTGTATTGGTTTCTCCGGGGACTTTGAAGACGGTGACGGTAATTTCTTTAGCAAGTTTCGGTTTAGCGATAAACCAAGCGCCATTGGCCCAAGCATCGATAACCTGTTTAGCATAGGGATTGGTGTCGGATAATTCCAAAACCTCGTTAAACGCATCGAATACCAGCAGGGTTTTACTTAAAGCGCTGGCAGCGGCAGCGGCGATATTAATATCTCTGGATTTAATCAGTTCAATCAGAGAATGAACGTTATAACCACCGACCATGGTTCCCAGTAAGCTAACCGCACCTTGGGGGGAGATAACGTTAGATTTTATTTCACCTTTAGCAATTCCTGTTAAAAATCCCGCTTTAACGTAGGCGGCTTCATCAACTCCGGGGGGAACACGGTCACGCAGCAGGGTCAGCAATTCTCCCTTGAGTTCTTCGGTCGGATTTTTGAGCATTTCGCATAATTCCGCCGTTTGTTGAGCGTTGAGGGGAAGGGGAGGGATACCTAATTTCGCTCGGTCGGCAACGTGCTGATGATACGCTTCTAACATAGATATAGTCTCTCCTAGTCTTCACTTGTGACGGTTTCTTCCTAGGTTACTGGATTTTTGCTAGTCTCTGAATTTCTAGGTTAACGAGAGATGACTTTGCTGTGTGGGCTGCATCTCACATTTGCAGGAACACCGACAATCAGCAATTATCAGCTTCTCAAGGCAAGAGTCACTCATGCAAGAGGCAAAAGAAAGAATCTGGCAATTCTCCCACCTAAAAAGAAGGTTAGAAACTAAGCACATCAAAGCTTTTAGCTTAACCAATTAGGTTTTAGATTCGGTCGAGTGACTCTTAAATTAGTACACAAATATTAACAACTGCCTGTAAGCATCCCACCGAAAAACTAATGCGCTCCTGGGTTTGGGGGGTTCTACCCCCCAAAAGCTTGCATTGAGTAATAAAATCGAAAGTAACGCCCAATTTTAGCCGAGAGTTTCCCCTTAAAAATCTCAACTTAGTAGATTGACAAAAATGAGATGCACGCGGTGTTTGACTTCCATAAAATGAGAAAATAGCGATCGATTGACTATATTGAGGCTTAGATAATGGCTATCACCGATTCTGATCTAGATTTAGCACAATATATCGACCATTCTCTCCTCATCCCCACCGCCACCAGTGAACAATTAGAGGCTTACTGTCAACAGGCTGATCAATATCGTTTTCCCACCGTCTGCGTTTATCCCGCTGCCGTTAAGCAAGCTGTGCAGTTACTCCACGGCAAAAAAACTTTAGTTTCTACCGTGATTGGTTTTCCCGCGGGGGCCACTACCTCCGCAGTTAAACGTTATGAGGCTTTAGAAGCTGCCGATAATGGTGCTAAGGAGTTAGATGTGGTTATTAATCTCGGTTGGCTAAAAGATGGGAAATCTGAGCAATTATTCCAAGAAATTGCTAGTATTTGTCAGGAAACCGGCCAGACGGTAAAAGCGATTCTGGAAACCTCGCAACTGACGGACACCGAGAAACGTTTAGCGGCGGAGATTTGCATGGATGCAGGAGTCAGTTATCTAAAAACCAGTACCGGCTGGTTTGGAGGAGCAACAGTTAGCGATGTGAAGTTTCTCAAGGAAATTAGCAAAGGACGGGTAGGAATTAAAGCATCCGGCGGAATTCGCACCCTAGAACAAGCGATCGCTCTTATCCGCGCGGGGGCCACTCGTCTGGGGACTTCCCGCGGTGTCGATTTAGTCCGTCAGCAAAAAGCCGCTTTTGAGGAATAATACTAAATCCTGTTTAAAAGGTATAGGAAAGTGGGGAAGTGGGGAAGTGGGGAGAATAAATAAAAAATAATCTCCTGTCTCCTGAATCCTGTCTCCTGACAGCTAAAATTATGGCTGACATTCAATAAAAATAAGGAGGTTTATTTGCCGATAATTCGCTGTGGTAATCGAGAATTTAGAGATATTCAAGGGATTGTTTTTGATAAGGACGGTACGCTAGAGGATTCGCGGGCTTTCTGGTATGATCGAGCTATAGCCCGGGTACAAGCCATTGAATCGCGAATTCCGGGTTTAGAGTCTTTATTAACTAAAACTTTCGGTATTGGGGCAAATAGTCTCAATCCTGCTGGTTTAATGGCAGTGGGCAGCCGCAGAGATAATCATATCGCCGCTGCCGGTTGTATTGCTTCCACTGGCCTCGATTGGTTAACGGCAATGGCGATCGCAAAAGCGGCCTTCCAAGCGGCCGATGAAAAGGTTCCCCCCCGCTTAAATCCCCTCTATCCCCACTGTTTAGAAGTAATTCGTTATCTGCACGCGGCCGGTTTACAATTAGCGATTCTTTCCTCCGATACCACAGCACGAGTTGAGCAATTTGTCAAGGAAAATGACCTATTAAATTATATTAAAATTGCCTGGGGATGCGATCGAGGTTTAAGTAAACCCGATCCCTTATTATTGCAAGAAACCTGTCAAGCTTTGGGGACCGCAGTGGACAAAACCCTGATGGTGGGGGACACTAGGGCCGATTGGGAAATGGCTAAACAGGCAAAATCAGCAGCAGCGATCGCAATTAGTTGGCAACTGGAAAACCATCAAGATTTACAATTAGCTGATGTGGTCATTAGAGAACTGACTGCAATCTCGGTTATCAGATAAGTAGGGAGGCACAATTATTTGTAGGATGGGTTAGCAGTAGCGTAACCCATGCAGACGTTGGGTTTCATGCTTCAACCCAACCTACGTTCTTCCCCCACACCCCACACCCCACACCCCAATTCATAATTTCCTCTATGCTAACAATTGCCTTACCGAAGGGTGCTTTACTAAACGAAAGTATCCAAATATTTCAGAAAATTGGCTTAGATTTTAGTGACTTTCTTGACTCAAAAAATCGCCAATTACAGATTACCGACCCCACTAACCAAGCGAAAGCCTTATTAGTAAGAGCCACAGATGTCCCCGTTTATGTAGAATACGGTCAGGCACAATTAGGCATCGCCGGTTATGATATTTTATTGGAAAAATCTCCCGATGTGGCTAATTTAATTGACCTAAAATTTGGTTATTGTCGGATGTCGGTAGCTGTCCCTGCTGATAGTCCCTATCAAAGTCCCTTAGATATTCCCCATCACGGTAAAGTTGCCTCAAAATTTGTCAATTGTGCTAAGGATTATTTTCGTCGTTTAGATATTCCCGTCGAGATTATACCTCTCTATGGTTCCGTAGAATTAGGCCCGATTACGGGTATGTCAGAAGCGATAGTTGACCTAGTTTCCACCGGTCGAACTTTACGGGAAAATGGTTTAGTAGAAATTGACGAATTATTTGCTAGTAGCGCTCGATTAATCGCTCATCCCCTCAGCTATAGACTAGATTGCGATCGGATTTATAACTGGGTAGAAAAGCTCAGAGAAGCAACTACATCAATGGCAAAAGTTTAACAAATCAGCGCCCCCCTTATTAAGGGGGGATTAAGGGTAGATTTATCTTATTTCCCCCTAACCTAATTGTTTCAATAGTAAACCAAGGAGCGCACCAGCAAGAATTAACCAAGTAGAATTAACTTGAAAACGTAGTAAAAGAATAGCGGAGATAAGAGATAGAATGATAGCCAATAAATTAAAGGGTAAATTCCCGTAAGGTTGTAACCAAGTAGCTAGAGCTAAATTAAAAATTACTGCCACCATTAAAGCCACAGCACTAGCATTAATTGCGTCCAAAAAAGCACCCGTCCAAGGCGATTGTCTCAGCTTAGGAATGAGGGGATTAAGTAATAAAACAAAGATAAAAGAAGGAAAGAAAATCGCTAGAGTTGCCACAATTGCCCCCGATACTCCTAATATTTGATAACCGATAAAAGTGGCTGTGGATAACACCGGTCCAGGGGTAAATTGACCCACAGCAATGGCATCTAATAATTGTTGCTGAGTTAACCATCCTCTCCCCTGGACTAAATCCCCTTCTAAAAAGGCAACTAACACATAACCACTACCAAATAAAACACTACCCACCTTGAGGAAAAACAACCCTAATCCTGTTAATGTCGGTGGGATATTGCTAGGAGTAGCAACTGCCGTCACACCGCCTATTCCTGCCACAATCAGGGGGAAAGTAGCGAATTTTTTTAGGATAAACATCCCGATAATTCCGCCTAAAAGTAAAGCGATAATTTCATTTAAACCTAAGATTAATAAACCGATAACTCCCAATCCGATGAAGAGTAATTGACGGGTTTTCATTGCCTTTTTGCCTAAGCGCCATAAAGCTTGAAAAATCACCGCAATTACCACCGGTTTAATCCCCGCAAAAATCGTGGCCACATCCGGTAAAGTCCCGTAGGTAGTATAAATCCAAGCTAAAAAACCAGTAATTAACACCGCAGGAGTGATAAAACAAACTCCCGTGATTATTAAACCCGCTAAACCCCCAAAAATATAACCGATATGAATGGCCATTTCCGTGGAATTAGGACCGGGAATCAGATTAGTTGCCCCCACCAAATCGAGAAATCGCTCCTTAGTCATCCAACCGCGACGCTTAACCACTTCTTCCTCCATTAAAGCGATATGGGCAGCTGGACCGCCAAAACCGATAATCCCGATTTTGAGAAATAAAAGGGCAAGTTGCGAGAGATTAGGAGGCGATGAAGTCAGCATTTTCTGATTACCAATAGTTTTTCTAGAATCAAGTTTATATCCAAGAATATAGGCTTAAGTTAAATTCTTGGCTAGATCTCGTCAATTCCAAAAGTCCATAATTGCAAAAGTGTTTTACACAAACTAAATTATAAGTATTTAATACTACCGTTCAAGTAAATTTGATACAAAAAAAAATTAAGAAAACTTTATCAATAATATTGATTAATTTGTTTATAATAGAACTCCTTAGTCAACAAAGCATAAACAATAATCAATTATCACAATTTATTCTAATCTATATTAAAGAAACTCTATGGACAGCTTGCCGCCTAACACTAACCAGTTTTCAGATACTCAAGAGCCAGCGGCGAGTCCAACTCAGCGCCAAGCAGTGCCAGTCAATTATGAGTACAGCCTCAATCTGCCGGAATTACTCAACCAGCTTGACCTCTCGGTGTTGATTTCCACCTACCAAGCGGGACGGGTGGCCAGCATTGGCACTTATCAAGGACAAATGCGGGTGAGTTTCGCCCATTTTGACCAAGCGATGGGTTTAACCCGAACTGCTACCGGAATTGCTGTGGGCGCTCGTCAGGCAATTTGGCATTTACCCGCTAATCGAGAGATTGCCCCCCAGATTAAACCGGAAGGGGAACAGGATATCGCCTTTTTAGCTCGCTCCTCTCACCTCACCGGCCCGATTATGGGTCATGATTTGGCCTTTGGCAGTAATCGCCTTTGGGTGGTCAATACCCTGTTTAACTGTCTGGCAACCATCGAAGGAAATTGGAGTTTTCTCCCCCAGTGGAAACCGCCCTTTATTACCGAGTTGGTCCCCGGGGACCGATGTCACCTCAATGGCTTGGCTATGGCTGAAAATAGCGGCACTCCCGCCTATGTGACGGCATTGGGGGAAACCAACGAGGAAAGCCTCTGGCGAGAGAATAAAGCACAGGGCGGATGCCTGATTGATGTGCCTAGGGGAGAGGTGATTCTGCGGGGTTTAGCTATGCCCCATTCTCCCCGCCTTTACCAGGGTAATCTCTATTTCCTCAATTCCGGTTATGGAACCTTGAACCGTTGGCATCCCCAAACTGGCAGCACGGAAATCGTGGCGGAATTGCCCGGTTTTACCCGGGGTTTGGACTGTTGGGAAGGTCACGCCTTTGTCGGGTTGTCCCAAATTCGGGAAACGGCGATTTTTGGCGGTTTACCCCTGGATGAGCGGCGTAATCAATTGCGGTGCGGGTTGGCTATTGTCAACCTAGCTACCAGTCAACTGGTGGCAACTTTTTGGTTCAATAGCGGCGTGGAGGAGGTTTTCGCTGTCACTCTGCTGCCGGGCTACCGCAACCCGGGGCTAATTGGACCAGATACCGACCTCGACGGCACTCAATCCGTCTGGATGGTGCCTTCTTTGCCAGCTTAATTGTTTAATTTTTACTCTTTATTCAGGAAAAAATCATGTCAACTCCTTTTGTAGTTAAGGATATCTGTCCCGGTTTAGGTAAATCCTCCCCCGGCAATCTGACGGCATTATATAGTTTTACCAATAAATGTTAGAACAAAGATGTAGATGTAGGTTGCTCTAATGGGAAGTTTTGTGATGACAAGTAGCATTGATGATATTTATGGGGAATAATAGATTTAGATGAGTGCCTAACTTTCCAATTGGTAGCGACTTGCCATGAACCCAACAACCGCCAATTATGATGAACCCTGGAAAGAAGCATTAACCGAGTATTTTGAAGCGTTTTTACATTTCTTCTTTCCCGAAGTTCACCAACTAATTGATTGGACAAAAACTCCCGAATCCCTAGAAAAAGAACTCAAACGGATTACCGCTTCAGCAAAGACAAAAAAACGTTTTGCTGACAAACTCTATAAAGTTTGGTTACTCAGGGGTGAAGAAGTCTGGATTTTGATTCATATTGAAATTCAAAGCCAGTACGAAGAAAATTTCCCTCAGAGGATGTATATTTATAACTA
>NZ_SFBY01000214.1:0-4779 GCF_007095505.1 Microcystis sp. M_QC_C_20170808_M3Col | reverse complement strand
GCGATGATGAAGCAGGTGGTGGCGGTGAGCAGGGTGGGGATCATGATGACACCGAACCAACCGATGTATAAACGGTTGTTGGTGCTGGTGATCCACTGACAGAACTGCTCCCACAGGGAAGCGCTCTCGCGCTGTTGTAGGGTGGTGGTCATGGTTGGATAATTTCTGTATGTATTTGGTTGTCAAGGTTCTTTGTTTGACATGAGATAATACTATCGGCTTTTTATAGTTATGTAAAGGGGTTTTAAGGAATGTTTTTTTATCAATGTCATAACTTTTCCTTATATAATTGATTTTGAGGTAAACTAGAAGCAGACAAATTCTGCAAAAATAAGCGATGATACCCGAAATTACTGCAAAACTGTTGGAAGCGAAGAAGGAAAAAGGCCTGAGTTTCGCTGACCTAGAAGCGATTCTAGGACGAGATGAGGTGTGGATTGCCGCTGTTTTTTACCGGCAAGCGAGCGCCTCCCTAGAAGAAGCAACGAAAATTGTGGCAGCTTTGGGACTGGGAACCGAAATCGTCGCATCCTTAACCGAGTATCCTGTCAAGGGATTGGGTCCGGTTGTCCCCACTGACCCCCTGATTTATCGTTTCTATGAGATCATGCAGGTGTATGGAATGCCCCTAAAATCGGTGATTCATGAAAAATTCGGCGATGGTATTATGAGTGCGATCGATTTTACCCTCGACGTGGATAAGGAGGAAGACCCTAAAGGCGATCGCGTTAAAATTACCATGTCGGGTAAGTTTTTACCCTATAAGAAGTGGTGAGTACGGCCAAAGTCAACGGTAAGGGATTTCTATTCCTTGCCGCTCTTGCTATTTTTCTTAACAAAACTTAACAATTGACGGCAAAATTTTCCTTGCTTTTGTCGGCAGATTTTGGGATAATATTTTTAAAAGACTTTATTCATAATGGAAATCTAAGCAGTTGGTGATAAACACAAATATCCAATTATAAGAGAATCATAACCCAAGCCGCCGCCAAAGTCAAGGGATCACTCCTAATTATTCTGTGAAACTTCTAATTCCTTGAGCGGTGAGGGTTTGGGGAGACTTTTCAGTGATCAGTAAACAGTAAACAGTATATTTTGAGCCAGAAATACAATCACAAACTCGTCATGAATATGTTGATGGAAAAATTATTGCTATGACAGAATGTACATCTATAGCGTTTCCTGTTCACAAGAGGTACATTCTCAATCCTGAAAAGCTTAATCAACAAAGGTTAAAGTGTGCCTCGCAGATGCGAGAACCGCTATAACTTAAATAATCAGCCAACAGTAGTACAAAAATGTTATTGCTGATATACTAAAATCTGTACTATCACACATTTTCTTTAGATTGGCTAAATAAAGCCTTGAAACTGCTTAATTACTTAGGATACATCGCAGTCTTGAGTTTAGTCAGTCGGAAAAGTCGGAACTTACAGCCAAACAATTGATCTGAAATATCGGAAATATCAGCTAAAATAAGTAAAAAACTTACCTAATCTATAGTCCATGTTTCAAGCTAATCTATCTAATACGGTGTTAAATCTCTTAGATGAGTTGGTTTTTGCCAAAACAGATCAACATCTAGACTATCTTCAAAAAACTATCTTGCAAGGGACCTTAGAAGGTTACAAATACTCAGAAGTTGCCAAAGAATCTCATCTTAGTGAAGGTCATATTCGAGATAGTGCTTCAGAATTATGGAAAATTTTGTCAGAAGTTTTAGGGGAAGATATTACTAAATCAAATATTAGAGCAGTTTTAAAGAAATCTCAGTTCTATAATCATATTTCATCAGGTAGAGATTTTGTTTCTCTTAATAATGTCAATCTCTGTACTTCTAATCTATCTGCGTCTAATGGCAATAACCACCAATCTCAACCTGACAATAATCGTACCTATTTAGATTTAGGTCATATTCCTGAAATAACTCAATTTTATGGGAGAGTTGCCGAATTAAATAATCTAGAAACTTGGATAGTTGCGGAGAAATACCGTTTGGTTACTGTGTTAGGTTTAAAAGGAATTGGTAAAACCACCCTTTCTTTGAAACTGGTTGATAAAATCAAAAATAGTTTTAATTATGTTATTCGCAGAAGTTTGTATTTTTGTCCAAAATTAGATGAACTTTTAAGTGAAATTTTACCATCTATCAATCCTCAATTAAAGCTCTCTCAAAGTCTTGACAAGAAATTAAATTTATTCTTAGAGTTAATAAAAAGCCATCGCTGTCTGATTATTCTTGATGATTTACAAAGTCTATTTGACTCTAAAAAACTAGCAGGTAATTATCAAAAAGATTACCAGGATTATCAACTATTGTTTAAAAGCATTGCTGAAGTCAATCATCAAAGCTGTTTACTGTTGTTGAGTCAAGAAAAACCTATTGATACGACTTTTTATGGACAGAAAAATAAATTCATTAAAACATTAATCGTAGAAGGTTTAGGAGAAGATGCAATAGAAATTTTGCGCCATCATCATCTATCAAATGAAGACAGTTGGCAAACCTTAATTAAACGTTATCAAGGTCATCCTCTTTGGTTAGAATTAGTTGCCAGTTTTATTCAAGAGACATTTTTAGGTAAGGTTGCTGACTTTTTAGAACTTAAATACCCGATTGCCGAAGAAACTTTAGAGCAGACTTTATTAAGTATTTTACAAAGTTTAACAGAATCAGAGAAACTAATGCTAACAGAATTAGCAAATTTTAATCAACCTATTTCCATTAAAGAAATGATCGACCAAACTTCTCTAGCTTATACAGATTCTTTGAAAATAATTCAATCTCTAATCAGACGAATAATAGTGGCAAAAGATGAGAACGCTCTATTATGTTTAAATCCTGTTTTTAAAGCTTATGTAATTAATCATCAAATCTAGATATGAGTCGAAAGCAAGAGAAATTTTAGCTAATTTTATCGCAATCATAATAGTTTACGAAATTCTACGACGGTCAAATAGTTACACCTGCATTTTAATTTCAGGAATTTCCCCATCTTGCCAGCGTTTTTCCAAGGCTGCAAGATACTCATTGCATCTTGTATATTAATTAATGCCTCTTCCTCAGTGTCTCCCTCAGACCAACAACCAGGGAGTGCAGGAACGCCAACAGTAATTCCTTCTTCAGAACGATAAAGGACAATTTTGTATTTCATCACAATAGCGATCACAATTTATCTATAAAGCCGTGATATCATCCAATCAACAAACGACTTTAATGTCTTGAGTATCCAATCAGGAAAGTGTTCTCTTTCTGGTATTGAATCTTCACTATCACCACACTGTTGAACAAGTTTAGCACCTGTCTCTCTCCCTTGTTGAGATACATATAAATCCCGTCTATCTACAGCTTCTATAATTTTATCTTTATCTGATTTTGGTAAATCTTTCCAACCAGATTCACAATAAGAATCTGGATGTGTTTCATAGGCAAACTTACGAAACTCATCAGATTGAAGCTCTAATTTTGCAAATAATTCAGGATCGGATTTTAACTTATTTTCCATTTTCTGCTGTAAAGACTTCCCGACATTTTTGAGAAATTCTTGCCCTTTTTTAGTCAAATTAGGATAAGTTTCATTCATAAATCTAGTCAAGTATTTATGTCCAAACTCTAAGTAATAATCTGGTGGTTGCTGACCAGGATTTCTTTTCATAAAATCGTCATAGCGAAATTGATAGTAATCTAGATTTCCCAACAATTCTGGTGGATAAGTAGTAGGAATAATAGAACCATAATCAGCGCAATTTGTTGAACTTTTTTCTTCAAAAATATCAATACAGTCAGGCATGACCCATCCTTGTAGTTTAGTATCTTGATCAAATACCAAATACCAAAGATGATCTGCTTCATCTCTAACCCAAGCAAACTTTAAAGAAGGTGGAATCCGAACAACGTCAATATAAGTACCTGATTTCAAACAATGAATAATCTTGGCATTTATTGATGGTTGCGTTCGGAAATTAACACAACTACTACCTCTTACTTTATGAGAAGAAGTTTCACCATCAAATTTTTGAGCTAAAACTGGCAAAATTATATTTACGTTAAGAGAAGCTGTTAATAATCCTAACATAATATTGAGATTTAAAATAGATATTTTAATCATAATATAACTCTCCGATTCAAAAATTTAAATTTTCAGGTTTTCCATAAATTGACAGGATTATCAACTAGAAACAGAGTAACCATTCAGGGATAGTATCATCTACTGCCAATTCCCAAGCTTCCTATGGAGAAATTAAATCTCCAGTGATCTTCCAAATTCCGCTCTACTCTCTGATGAATGGCTATTCGCTCACCGATGAGTAGGGATTCCCTGTTTTTTTAGATTACCTAAATCAAGCCTTGAAATTGCTTGATAACTTAGGATACATCACAGTCTTGAGTTTAGTCAGTCGGAAAAGTCGGAACTTACAGCCAAACAATTGATCTGAAATATCGGAAATGTCAGCTAAAATAAGTAAAAAATTTACCCTGACAGGGGTACATAAAAGGCTATAACCTAGACAGGACAAGCTTTTTTGCAATGGAATCTGTAAAATTCGGAGGATGAAAGAATAGCAACAATAGTCAGTAGATGGAAAAGTTTTTGTCCAATAGCGATCGCTAAATGATAGGGGCTAAAAAATTAGGGATTTTCTTAGTATTTATGTACTCAGAGAACGACTAATGATAAGTAAAAGTTATCTATATCTAGATTGACTAATCAAAGAAAAAATCGCTCAAAAAAAACCTAAAAATGTTTGAATAAAATCAATAAACTTCAGCAATAAATT
>NZ_SFBY01000213.1:0-2901 GCF_007095505.1 Microcystis sp. M_QC_C_20170808_M3Col | reverse complement strand
GACTTGCGGTGTCAGTCTGTAGAGCGACCATAAGACCAGAACAGAGTAAATCTGTTAAGGCAGGTGCGGAACCCCGCAAGGGAAAGAAGCAGAAACCCAAATCGTGAGGTTTGGGAATCGCCGTCCGTTTTACGGCGGCGAGGATGTCAAAGCCTTGATTTTGTCACTGATTGCAGTCCGAGAGTCTCTTAGGGTGAATTTATTTATGCTAAATCCGTTGAGTATAGGCTACTTATGAGGACAGGCACTCATGCAAGAGGCACTCATGCAAAAGGGGGAATGAATAATCAGTCTTTAATAACCCGATTTAGTACTATACCATTTTTCAAGAGTAATGGCAGAGATGGTTAATTGCCCTCACCCCCAACCCCTCTCCCGTTCTGGGAGAGGGGAGTAGGAGGCAAGAGGCACTCTTGCCTCATCTCAACAAGCAATTTAAATCCGCGGGCAGCTTAGGATTTTTTACCACGACGAGATAGTAAGATACCGATGGCACCGATACCGAAAATACCCAGTGTCATGGATGGTTCGGGGACGGGAGTGGCAGTGCTCTTAAATTTACTGGTGATAAACATTCCAAAAACGTTATCATCATTGCTTGGGTTCTGTGTTGTTAAGCGCAGGAAGGTATCTCCAGGTGAGATAAAAGGAGCGGCATTATCGCTATTACCGAGAGCGAGGTTATAGTATTCATCATCGATTCTCGGTCCATCGAAGGAGGAAGCGAATGGGCCGGGGTTAGCAGGGTCATCACCTATTCCCCCAACAGTTATTAAGGCTCCGTTGGCTCCTTCACCGTCATCCTGTCCTCCTGCACTTGTGCTCAAACGTCGATTATTGGTCGAATTAGTGGTTACGTCAATCTGGGTGAATTGCCCACTGGGTTGAAGGCTGTAACTAGAAGCGAGTGAAACCAGAAAATCTCCTCCAGTGTAAGGACTGTCAAAATCAAACTGAACTGTGTCTCCCCCGGTGCTTAGTTCCCCGTCTAAGATAACTGAGGTAAAACCTTGGGTAGAAGGATTACTATAGGCAACGACAAGAACTGCACCATCGTTAGTTGGCATTGGCCCGTTTTCAACGATACTAAAGTCTTGAAGTCCTCCCGTAAAAGAAGAATTGATGATATTGGTGACATCCCAACGGGCAGTGGTAGCTAGGTTTTGATCGGGACTAAGAATAGTTGCTGAAGTCAAGGGGAGTAAAGTCCCATTAAAAGTTACTCCGTAAACTGGACTCATATTCCAGACGGAGGTGGCATAGAGATAAGCCCTCTTAATAGTAGAACCTGTGGGTATATTGGCCTGAATAATTCCGCTGTTGGAGAGGCTTCCAAAACCGTCAATAGAAAGGGCGGCGTTGGAAATGGATTCTCGTACTATCAAACTGGCGGAAGCAGGGGCAATGTTTAGGCAAAGTCCAACAGTAATCCCCAGGGGGAGCAATGAATAAGTAAGTTTTTTCATGATGGGCAGCTGGTAACAACTTTCAGATTATAGCGTTTATGAAGTATGGCGGTATTTGTCATCATTTCTTGACGATCAGATAATATTCCGACGTTCCGCCGTTCTCTAAAACCAGAAACTTCGTATCTCACTGTTAAGATAACTGCTAATAAACTGCATATCTATTCATAATTTGTTTAAGTCAAATTTTTCAAAGGTAATGGCAGAGATGGTTAATTGCCCTCACCCCCAACCCCTCTGCCAGAAGGCTGTTTTTTGGTATTTTTGAGATAGGTTGAGAGTTTCCAGCTTAAGATTTTCTTTATTTAGGACAGACATAGCGTGCTAACAGACTTAAAAAACTATTGGCTGCAAAAGATCACTATTGCAATTAGCTTTGACAAATCCCAACACAGTCTAGACGAGAAGCGGGAAGCGATGGCAACAATTTAATTTAGTCCGACTATGATCGTACAACCTTTATACAAAGACTTGTGTGATTTGACGCAGTAAAAGAACTATTTAAGGACACAAGTAAGCTAAAACACGCGTAATTAGTCAGCGCAATAAAAAGTTTTAATTGAGAAGGGACAGAACCTCCAGAGAACCAACTTGAGCCACTTTGCACACTTTTGTCTTTTTGTCAAATTTTATGTTAAGAAAGATATGACACCGAATCGGTTTGTAATAGTGTGATTAACTCCCAAGTTATGGATTGTTTTTCCCTGCTCCCCGCTCCCCGCTCCCCACTCTCCACTCTCCTATACCTTTTAAATAGGATTTAGTATGACTAATGGATAGGCCTACTACGAATAAGGAAAAATGATATTGGTATTGATATTTTGAGCTTATGCTGTCCCATCTGCTTTTTACTTGCGACTTGGTGTGAGATGATCTAGAAATGTGTATTTCATGACAAGGATAAAGAAAAGTAATGGCAGAAATTCAGTTTTCCAAGGGTTTAAAAGAACCTGTTGTTCCCGATATCCGCTTAAGTCGCACTAAAACGGGGGAGAAAGGATCGGCAAAATTTTATTTTGAGCAACCGACTATCCTCGGAGATCAACAAACTGAAGAAATCACGGGGATGTATCTCATTGATGAAGAAGGGGAAATCGTCACCAGGGAAGTAAAAGGCAAATTCATCAACGGTAAACCCACAGCGATCGAAGCTACGGTTATTTTCAATTCTCCCGCAGAGTGGGATCGTTTTATGCGTTTTATGGAACGTTACGGTAGCGAAAACGGTCTAGAATTTACTAAATCTTCCTGATTAACCAGTAAAAAACCCGCATTCAGGATCGATGCGGGTAGAGGGAAGAAATCAGAAGAAAAACCTATTTAGGGTTTGCTGAAAAAGTTATTGAAAAGTACAGGTCTCTTAATCAATGATTTCACTTAGCTACAAGCATAAGCTTTAGTTGTTGATTAGTTTCTAAGTCATAACTTATTGTCA
>NZ_SFBY01000212.1:0-23054 GCF_007095505.1 Microcystis sp. M_QC_C_20170808_M3Col | reverse complement strand
ACACATTTGTTACGGATGAATTGAGCAGTACGAATAGCATCGTCTATGGCTTGATACTGTTGAGTTTTAGCTTTAACTTTAAACTCTAAGACAAACATTTTACGCAGGGGGTACTCAGACAAAATCAGTATAGCACAATAAAAGTTAAGTTAACAAGCTATAGTTTAAAAAGCCGTCCTAAAAGGACGGGGCTTTAACCCAAAATTTCGGTAACGTTGACACTTGAGCAGCAACTGGTACAATGGTGCGAACGCTTACGAAAACCAGACTCTGACACAAACACAGCATGAAACAACTCCTCAATTGCCTTAATTCCCTGACAGTGGCCAGTGTCGCCACTATCGCTTTGGCCTACCCTAGCATCGCTCAAGTTAATCTGTCTGTTTATCCCTATCCCTCCTCGTCGAACGAATCCATAGAATTATACGTTCCCCCTCCAGAAAGCAATAACACCAATAATACCTGTACTCAATTGATCGGGGCAAATATCGATAAAGTTATTAGTCAAGCTCCCAATCAGTGGGGTATATTAATCGAATCTATCGATCGCCAAACAGTTATTTATAGTCATAACGCCGATCGCTATTTTATCCCTGCTTCTAATACAAAGTTATTTACCACGGCTGCCGCTTTACAGGTGATGAACCCGGAAACGACGATTCAGAAAAAATCCCTGCGCGATTGGGTTAATATCACTAATCAGAGAAGTAATAATTTCTACGCTGAAACTCTTTTTCGCTTTATCGGCGGTTCTAAAAATGTTACTGCCATCTTGGCACAATTGGGCATCAATCCCAGTGGTTTTCGTCTAGCCGATGGTTCGGGATTATCCCGCCGTAATACCGCTACTCCCCGCTCGATCGTGGAAATTTTGCGGGTGATGTATTATTCTCCTAATCGAGACACTTTCTATGCTTCCTTACCGGTAGCGGGAATTAGTGGCACCCTGAGAAACCGAATGCGTCAGACGGCCGCTACTGGCACAGTTTACGCTAAAACCGGCACTCTTACCGGTGTGCGGGCCCTATCGGGCTATCTAGAACACCCCCACCAAGGACCGATGTTATTTAGCATTATCGTTAATAATCAACGGGTTTCTGGACAGGCCCTGGTGAAAGCGATCGATACTATTGTCCTACAGATGACCCAATCTCGTTCCTGTCAAGCTCAGTAGCTCTCTGGCAAAAATCCCCAATTGTCCTGATCAGCTGTCCGCGCATTTAAATTGCTTGTGGAGATGAGGCAAGAGTAAAGGTTAATAATAGCCATAATCTGCTTCAGTTTGGGTTTGGGTTTGGGGGGAGAGATATTCAAAATTAGAAGGATCTCGCAGAAAGCGAAAAATTTCTTCTTCGAGACGATGAATTAGATAGGGTTCTATGGAATTAGAATCGCGTAAACAGGCTAAATAGCCTTCTACATATAGCCGGATCTCATCAAAACGCGAGCCACGGTGCCAAAGATCCACCATGTCATCGGTTAGTCTTTGATAGTAACGAATAGATTGGGTATCTTGGAGCATGGGCAATAGAACAAAAAAGAGAGAGTGGGGGTAAGTGTTTATCGATAATCGTAGGGAGAATTGCTATTCTCAGTCTCCGATATCTCTATTGTACCCACCAAATCGGCAAAACACAGAGGAGGGAATTTTCAGTGATCAGTAAAGGGTGTGGGGTGTGGGGGAAGTAGGGTGTGGGGAGAACAAAGCTGCCGACCGCCGACCGCCTTCGTATAGGTTATTCGTGGTTTTTTTGTCTTTTTGCCCGTTCAATTTCTGCTTGTAGTTCTGCTATTTGTCGCCTCAATCTTTCGCTTTCGCTATCATGAGCATCATTAGCATCAACATTAATCGAGCTTTTAACCCCTGTTTTGGCATAGTTTCCCCGGCGAATTTGACGATAGGATTCCGAGTTAAACCATTCCTGTAGATAATGCACTCTTTCCACGGAAAAAGGATGGGTTAAAAAGGAACCATTACCGCCATTATAAATGAGAAATTTATAAATCTGGTTTAAGTTATCTTGGTCTAATTGTCGGTAGGCTTCCCCTTGGCGAATAAATTCTTCTAAGTTGCATTCATGCAGATATTTTTGACTTCCTCCTGCACATTTCATTAAAGTTCTCAGGACTAAATTTAAATCATCGCTAACTAATAAAGCGGCTCTGTCTGCTGATAATTCTGCTTTTCTTCGCCATTCATAAAAGGCATAAACTAGACCGGTAGTAATGGCTTTTCCTAGTCCTAAGGTGATGCCCCCAAGGAAATTAGCCGCCCCCATCACCCAAAAAGACATTTGAATTAAAATACTATGATCGCATTTTAAATGACCTAATTCGTGGGCAAGAATTACCCGAGTTTCTTCTTCATCTAATAGGTCTAAAAGGGCAGTATTAAGGACAATGTAGGGATGTTCCGAACCCAAAGAATAGGCATTGGCTAAAGGGTTTTGACTGACATAAAGATTCGGTTCTGGGAACATATCTAAATCCCGCAGACATTGGCGATATATACCGTATAAAGTGGCGTATTGACGCGGTCCGACTTTTAGATCATTGCCCATTAATAAAATTTGCTGGGGACGTTCATAGAGATATTCGGAAAAACTTTTCGCTAATAAGTCAAACCCCGGAACTGATCTTAAGGCCTGTTCAGCTTGCTGATCTAGGGGATGTTTAAAAGCTTGACTGGAGATATCAGGATAAGTTGGCATATTTTTTCAAGGAAAAAGGGGAAAGGGAAAAATGATAATTCAGTCGTTAGTCAGAAATAAACGGGCATTAATTGCCAAGTTTTTTAGATTGTCTTGTCAACTTTTTCGAGGCAACCTATGGCATGATAGTCAGTAATTCCTTCTAGAAAAAGTTGGCGTTTATCAAATCAGTAATGCCTCTCAATAGGTTTTTAATTCTGCAAAATTGCGGATTCTAGAGTTTATTTGGTGGCGGTGACATAGAATAAAACTGTGGGAGAAATGAGCTTTATTCTTGTTAACTATCCTTAGCAATAATTCCTAGATTCGATAACAAAGCTTGTAGGTTAGTTTGCACGGTAGCGGGTTGGTATCTCTTAATAGTTTCTAGGGAATTATCAGCGAGTTTTTGCCACAATTCCCTATGATCATAGAGTTCGATCACCGCTCGGGCAAATTCCTCGTCAGTATCGGCAATTAAAACATCTTGGTGGTCAATTAATCCCATACCTTCGGCACCAATTTTTGTGGTAATAGTCGGTAATCCTAGGGAAAGACTTTGACCTATTTTACCCTTCATTCCCGCACCAAATCGCAGGGGTGCGACAAAAACACGACTCTTTTGAAAATAGGGTTCTACTTCGGGAACATAACCGGTAACAATAACTTTATCACTGGCTAATTCTTTCACTTCATCCTTGAGGTTACTTCCCAATAAATTAACGGTAATATCGGGACGAGATGCCCAAACTAAAGGCATAATTTCTAAACATAACCACTTAACTGCATCAATATTAGGAGGGTGATTGTAGCTACCAATAAATACTAAACCGGCTCGCTGGTCAAAGGCAACTTTTTCTGACAGGGAAATTTCCTCGTGAATATTGGGGATTACCCAAACATTTTTCACTCCTAAAGAGGATAAAACCTGCTTTTCGTCTTCGGTTACTACCACGGTTGCTTCCGCTTGGTTAGCATAGTTTAACTCTAATTTTTGATAGGTTTGCCAACTCCAGCTAGTATTTTGATAACTGGGATCGAGATAGTCTTTTTGTCGTTTTAAACGTAGAAAATGCAGGTCGATTGTATCATAAATAATTGGTGCTTTTGTTTTTAAGCGAATTAAATCCATATACTTATCGCACAATTCGGGACGACACAACCAAACTCCATCTATCAGGGGTAAATATTTGATTAATTTTTCCTCTAGATTATATCTTTGTGGTGTGCCATAAATAACCTCAATTCCCATCTGTTGCAGTACAGAAGTATAGGGTTGTTCAGGATAGCCATTATCGGGAAAGAAAATCACTGAATAGCCTAAATTGAGCAGTAGCTTAAGAATATTTAATAAACGCACACAGCCGGATTCTCGATCGTATAGTGGAACGTAGGAATCGATGACTAAAATTGTCGGTTTTCCTTGTAAACGTCGGGCAGCTTTGGGTACATTATTAGCATCGTTATCTAGGTGTTTGGTTAATACCTTTGACCATTTTTCTCGAAACTTAGTTTGATTAATAACTTGATATTGTTTGGTCCCACTGGAAAGGTCTGTTCCCGAGGTGATTCCTTCGTAGTGAATGACGTTAGATTGGGGTTGATAGAGAACTTGATAACCCAATTCTCGGATGGCAAAACATAAGTCTGTATCTTCGTAATACGCGGGGATAAAGTCTTGACAAAAACCACCCAATTGCTTAAATAAATCCGTGGAAACTAATAAACTTGCTCCCGAACAATAGTCCACGGGACGGACATAATTATATTCCGGTTCATCGGGACTATCTAAGCGTCCATAATTCCAACCATCGGCAGAATTCCAGATAATTCCCCCCGCTTCTTGTTGTTTACTATTAGCATAAATTAACTTAGAACCCACCGCACCAACTTGGGGATTATTGATAATTAATTTCACTAAACTTTCTAGACAGTTTTCCAGAATTCTAGTATCGTTATTGAGAAAATATAGGTATTGACCTTTTGCTTGACTAGCCCCATAATTACAGGAACGAATAAAACCAGAGTTTTCCGCATTAGTTAATACTTTAATTCCTGTAACTAAAGTGGCTAATTGTTCTAAGGTTTCATCGCTGGAAGCATCATTAACAATGATTATTTCATAAGCTAAATCAGGACTTAGGTTAACACTCAAGGATTCCAGACAGTTAAAGGTGTAGGCAAATTGGTTATAAACAGGAATAATAATCGAGACTAAAGGATTGTCACTACTGGCAATTTCTAGGGGTCGGGGTTCGGCTAATTTAGCACTTTCAAGCACCTGTTCTTCAAATTCAGAGGAACTCTTTCCTGTGAGAATTTTAATAATTTTTCGTTTCGTCTTTTTGAGTGCTGGTTTCCATCCTTCCTCTTGGAGACTAAAGACAAATTTTTTGAGCAGTTTTTTAACTTTAAAAATAATCATTATTACCATAATTTTTCCTCTAGAGAAAACCAATCTTGTGCTAAATTTAAATCTCTTTCTGCTCTAACAATAGCTCCTTCCTTTAATTGTTGCTTGAGGTAGTTTCTCTGTTGTTCCATAATAAATAATTTAATCGCTTCATTTTCAGGATAATCACTACTTGCCAACCATCGATCGAGAAGTTGCATGGTATCTTCAGGGAGAGTTATCTGAAGTTGTCTGGCCATTTTGTCTTTCCTAACTATATCTAGATAATAACAATTATAAACCCCCAGAGCAATTTTAGTTCCTATCGGGATAAATTCTCGGGGCTGCTGCGATTAATTTTTGGGTGTAGGGGTGTTGGGGATGGCTAAAAATCTGTTCAGTGTCACCCATTTCAACTATTTTACCCGCAGTCATCACCGCAATTCGATCGCAGAGGAATCTCGCTAACCAAAGATCATGAGTTATAAATAAATAAGTTAGATTAAATAACTTTTGTAACTCTAACATTAACTCTAAAACCTGTGTTTGGACACTAGCATCGAGCATACTAACCGGTTCATCACAAATAACTAATTCTGGACGAGTAATTAAAGCGCGAGCAATGGCTACCCTTTGCTGTTGTCCTCCCGATAACTCTCTAGGATAGCGTCGATAAAATTCCTCTACTGGTGTTAACCCGACTCGATCTAACATTTCTAAAACCTGTTTTTTAGCCGTTTCTAGATTAACTTTTTGATGGATAAAAAGCGGATCGGCAATACTTTCTCCCACCGTCATTAGAGGATTGAGACAAGCGAGGGGATCCTGAAAAATCATCTGCATTAAGCGCCGTTTTGGACGCATTTTTTCCCCCGACAAAGGGGTTAAATCTTCTCCTAAAAATTCCACTTTTCCCCCAGTGGGTTTAATTAACTGTAATAGGGTTCTCGATAGGGTACTTTTCCCACACCCCGACTCCCCAACTAAACCGAAAATTTCCCCTCGATACAGTTCAAAATTGACTTCATCTACCGCTTTAATAAATTTCTTTTCTTTCTTGAAAAAACTATCTAAAAAGTTACCTTCCAGGCTATAGTACTGTTTTAAATTATCCACCTTTAACACCGTTTCCTTGCCTTGAATTGCCGTTGATTTTTCCTCCCGTAACTGTAGGTGTAAAGCGGCAGTCAAAAGAGAACGAGTGTAGGGGTGTTGAGGCGCTTTAAAAACTGTTTTTACCAATCCCGATTCGACAATTTTGCCCCCCTTCATCACCGCTAATCGATCGCAATATTCTCCCACCATCGCTAAATCATGGGAAATTAACAATAATCCCATCTGTTCCTCGCTACATAAACGCTTTAATTCCCGGAGAATTTCCGCCGAAACTGTCACATCTAAACTGGTGGTAGGTTCATCGGCAATAATTAACTTAGGGTTTAATAATAAAGCTAAAGCAATGGCCACTCTTTGCCGCATTCCCCCACTAAATTCGTGAGGATATTGGGACCAACGATTAGCAGGAATTTTGACTTTTTCTAGGACAGTACAAGCTTGACTTTTAGCTTGACGATAGGTTAAATTTCCTCGATGAGCTTGCAAAGTTTCCACACAATGATCGCCAATAGTCATCAGCGGATCTAGTCGCGTCATCGGATCTTGAAACACTAACCCCACCTTTTCCCCGCGAAACTTTTCTAACTCTTTGCTAGATAAAGATAAAAGCGATCGCCCTTCAAAGGTAATCTCCCCTTCCACGTGAGTGTGATTAGGTAATAACCTTAAAATAGCCTTACCGATGGTCGATTTTCCACAACCAGATTCACCCACTAATCCCAGAGTTTCCCCTTTGCCTATACTAAAAGACACCCCATCGATCGCCCAAGAGGGAGAACTTAATTCTGTCGGGTAGGCAATTTTTAGGTCTTTAATTTCCAACATGACGCGATCGGTAACGATAAAAGTTAGGACTTAGGGTCAAGTATGCCACACAAACGGCGATCGAGCATTTAATCACTAATCGACAACTGACCCTAACAAAACCCGACAATACCCCTTTAAAGTCGCCACTCGCTCGCTAATTATCTGTAAACGCTTCTCCCGTCCTTGCCGCGCCGAGGCCAAAAATAACCAGTCCGTCTCCAGCAATCGCCAGGATCGATATAGTTCCGTCTGGACCGCGCGCCAACGATTAGCCACCTCTGGGCTTAAATTGTCATCATTTAGTGACAATATCTCCCCTTCTAGACAGGTTTGTAAAGCTTGAAAAGATTGTAACCCCGTGGAAGCGTCCCCATCCAGAAGGGCAAGACTGAAATCCTCCAGTTTTCTTAACAAAGATTTGTAGGCTTGATGGTAATTTGTCGGTAGCATCCAATACAAAGCGCGTTAGAATTTGTTACATAAGATTAACGATTTGCCATCACGGTTGCAAGTCCTCCTCCCGAGCAGAGACAAAAACTTAAAAGAATCCCGCCCTTTTCGCCGATCGATCCGATTCCAGTGTTAGAGAGTTAAGCAATCTGGCATCCCTTCGGCCTAATAATTTTCTAGTTATCCGTCTCCCCCCCCCTCTCGTCCCTATTATCCCCCCGATCTAACCATGAACGCCATCACTGCCATCCAACCAGAAACCCTCACCGTCCTTCCCCGGGCCACGGAACCGAAAAAAGCGTTATTTTTACCCGATTGGCTGAAAGAATGCCTAATTACCTACGAAAACGACCCCCAGAATCCCGATATCGATTTAATCTGCAAGGCTTTTAATTTCGCCCACAAACTCCACGAGGGCCAGTATCGCAAATCCGGGGAACCCTATATCGCCCATCCTATAGCCGTAGCGGGATTACTGCGGGATCTGGGGGGTGATGGGGCAATGATCGCAGCCGGATTCCTTCACGATGTGGTGGAAGATACGGAAGTCACCCCCGAAGAAATCGAGGCTAGATTCGGTGTTGGGGTGCGTAATTTGGTGGAAGCGGTGACAAAACTCTCCAAATTCAACTTTTCTAGCAAAACTGAACGGCAAGCGGAGAATTTTCGCCGAATGTTCCTGGCGATGGCTCAAGATATCCGCGTCATCGTGGTCAAATTAGCCGATCGCCTGCACAATATGCAAACCCTCGAACACCTCACCCCGCAACAGCAGCAACGCATCGCCCTCGAAACTAGAGAAATCTTTGCTCCTCTGGCTAACCGTTTAGGGATTGGCAGATTTAAATGGGAATTAGAGGATTTATGCTTTAAATACCTCGAACCCGATGCTTATCGCACTGTGCAGTTATTAGTATCGGAAAAACGTATCGATCGAGAGGCCCGCATCGAAACCGTCACTAACACATTGCGGGAAAAATTGCAAGAAATTGGCATAAAAGTTCTTGATTTACAGGGTCGCCCCAAACATCTCTACGGCATCTATCATAAAATGCACAATCAAGGCAAAGAATTCGAGCAGATTTATGATATAGCCGCCGTCCGCATTATCGTCGAAACCAAAGAGGAATGTTATCGTTGTTTAGCCGTAGTTCACGACCAATTTACTCCGATTCCTAACCGTTTTAAAGACTATATCGGTTTACCAAAAGCTAACCGTTATCAATCCCTCCATACCACCGTTGTTGGTTTAAATGCCCGTCCCCTAGAAGTGCAGATTCGCACCCTAGAAATGCACCATGTTGCTGAATACGGGATTGCAGCCCATTGGAAGTATAAAGAAACCGGTTCTAGTCAAACAACTTTAACCGCTGCCGATGAAAAATTCTCTTGGCTGCGTAATCTTCTCGACTGGCAAAAAGACCTGAAAGATGGCCAAGAATACATGGATGGTCTGAAAAATAATTTCTTTGAAGAAGATATCTATGTTTTCACCCCCAAAGGTGATGTGGTGGCCCTCGCCCAAGGTGCGACACCGGTAGATTTTGCCTATCATATTCATAGCGAAGTAGGTAATCAGATGAAAGGGGCAAGAATTAATGGTAAATGGTCAGTTCTTGATGCTCCCTTGCAAAATGGTGATCTGGTGGAAATTCTCACCAGCAAGCATAGTCACCCTAGTTTAGATTGGTTAAATTTTGTCGTTACTCCTAGCGCCAGAAATCGCATCCGGCAATGGTACAAAAAATCGCGACGAGAAGAAAATATTAGCCGAGGTCGTGATTTATTAGAGAAAGAATTGGGTAAAACTGGCTTCGATGCCCTGCTGAAATCAGAACGAATGCAATCGGTGGCTAAACAGTGCAATTATGTGGCAGTAGATGATTTATTGGCGGCCTTAGGTTACGGCGAAGTTACCCTAAAAAATGTGGTTAATCGTCTGCAAGAAACAGTTAAAAATCAACAGGAAATTTTAACGGTCAAAAATCCGCCCGATGTCCTGACTGATTCCCAATTGATTCTATCACCTTCTCCCGTTCAAAGGGCTTTACCCGTTAGTAAATCACCGATCGCCGGTGTGGAGGGATTAGTCTATCGTTTGGCCGGTTGTTGTTGTCCTTTACCCGGAGAAAATATTACCGGTATAGTTGCCCATGCGGGGGAAGGCATTGTTATTCACCGTCAGGGCTGCTCGAATGTGGAAAAAGCCGAAGCTGAACGCTTAATTCCTGTTAGTTGGAACCCTATAGATGACCAGGGACGTTATCAAACTTATCCGGTAAATATTCAGATTGAAGTGATCGATCGCGTCGGGGTTTTAAAAGATATTCTCTCTCGTTTAAGTGACCAAAATATTAACGTTCGCAATGCCGGAGTTAAGACTAATTTCGGTAAACCCGCTTTAATTTCCCTGAAAATTGAAGTAAAAGACCTGCAACAATTTGAACGCTGTGTTAGTCAAATTAAGCTGATGATCGATGTTTTAAACGTTCGTCGCATCAGTCAGGTAAAAAGCGATCGAGAGTAGGTTAAACCTAAAATTTCTACTCATATCCCCCAAACGGGGGAGCGCCTTAGCTTTGAAAGTGGGATACTGACACTGACTAAAACCACGATGGCAATATCTGCACTTTTTGTCACCGAACAACGTAGGATCGATAATTAATCTGAGTGCGAAAATCCCTATGTTATTATCCCTACTGTCAGTCATCAGTTTTCTGATTAGTTTTCTGGTGGTTGCCCTGATTAAACAACGTTTTAGTCAACAATTGTTAGATATTCCCAATGAGCGTAGCAGCCATAGTCAACCCACACCTAGGGGGGGTGGACTCGGTTTTGTTGTCGCTTTTGCTCTGACCAGCGGCCTCAGTTATTTTCTCCTTCCTCCTTCCCTACCTCTCATTCCCCTGTGGTTGTCCCTGACTCCTTTAATTATTATCGGTCTTCTCGATGATCGTCGCAGTATTCCCTCTAGTATTCGCTATTTAGTGCAGTTATCCTCCGCTAGTGTTGCGGTCACTTTTTTCGGTGCTTTTCCCCAATCGTGGCTATCAGATTTGGGTTTTGTCGGCAAAATTTTGGCTATTATTCTCACAATTATCGGCCTGACCGCGATCATTAATTTTTATAATTTTATGGATGGTCTCGATGGCTTGGTGGCTGGCTGTACGGCGGTACAATTAGGATTTCTCTCTCTCTATTTTCAGCAACCAATTTTATGGCTTTTAGTGGCAGCTTTAGGCGGTTTTCTCCTCTGGAATTGGTCGCCAGCGAAAATTTTTATGGGTGATGTGGGTAGCACCAGTTTAGGGGCAATTGTCGCTATGGTTTTACTTAATAACCAGGGCAATCAAAGTCAAGCTTGGTCAGCTTTAACTATCACTTTACCTCTGATTGGTGATGCTATTTATACCCTTATTTGTCGATTAATAAGAAAGGAAAATATCTTCCAAGCTCACCGCAGTCACCTTTATCAAAGATTACAAAAGTCTGGCTGGTCTCATCCACAAGTAGCGATTATTTATATGGGGATAACTCTCCTGATTGCTCTTAGTATTAACTACTTAGGAATCCTAGGAGCATGGCTGAGTTTACCTCTGATTCTAGGATTAATTGTTCTCGGAGAAATTTATCTGAACAGGAAAGTTAGTGAGCATAATTTATCAGTGACAAGAAAAGAATAAATTTTTTTTGCTATGGACTGAGGGGTTAGTCAAACCTAGAAAATGTTATGCTAAATCCTGTTTAAAAATTATAGGGATCGGGGGGTAAGGAGCAGAAGTAATTACTCAAATAGTTATTAGCGAAAGTCGTTTATTTCACTCAAAAACCGATGGTTTTAATCTCTGGCAAAAACAGAGCTATTTACCTATTATCCCTACTAACCAAGAGAAAAGAAAAAATTAATATTTATCGGATCAGGTTAGCTGATATGATTAGGGAGATGACTATCATTTCAAGGTCAATGAGCGCAAGAACGTTATTCGATAAAGTCTGGGACGCACACACGGTTAAGATTCTTCCCAGTGGACAGACACAATTATTTATCGGACTGCATCTAGTCCATGAAGTCACCAGTCCGCAAGCTTTTTCGATGCTGAGAGAAAGGGGTTTAAAAGTATTATTTCCAGGACGGACTATTGCCACCGTCGATCACATCGTCCCCACCGAAAATCAGGCGCGTCCTTTCCTTGACGATTTGGCCGAGGAAATGATCCGGGCGATCGAAACTAATGTTCAAACCAATGATATTCCTTTCTACGGCATCGGTTCCGGCAATCAGGGCATAGTTCATGTGATCGCTCCCGAACAGGGTCTAACTCAACCCGGGATGACGATCGCCTGTGGTGACTCCCACACCTCCACCCACGGCGCTTTTGGGGCGATCGCTTTTGGTATCGGAACTTCCCAAGTGCGCGATGTTCTTGCTACCCAAACCCTGTCCCTATCGAAATTAAAAGTGCGTCGAGTGGAGGTAAACGGCGATTTAAACCCCGGTGTCTATGCTAAAGATGTAATTCTCCATATTATCCGTCAATTAGGCGTTAAAGGCGGTGTTGGTTACGCCTATGAGTACGCCGGCAGTACAATTGAACGGATGTCCATGGAAGAAAGAATGACGATTTGTAACATGGCGATCGAAGGTGGGGCCCGATGTGGTTATATCAACCCCGATCAGATCACCTACGATTACCTCAAAGGTCGTGATTTTGCGCCTAAAGACTGGGAAAGTGCGGTTAATTGGTGGGAAAGCATTAAAAGCGATGCCGATGCGGTTTATGACGATGTAGTGGTCTTCGATGCCGGTGAAATCGAACCCACAGTTACTTGGGGGATTACTCCCGGCCAAGGAATCGGGGTTAACGAAGTCATTCCCACTCCCGAAAGTTTACCGGCCAGTGAAAGAGCGATCGCAGAGGAAGCCTATCAATACATGAAACTCACCCCCGGCACCCCAATTAAAGGCACAAAAATCGATGTCTGCTTCGTCGGTAGCTGTACTAACGGCCGGATCAGTGATCTGCGCGAAGCGGCCAAATTTGCCCAAGGTCATCGTGTTGCCCCCAATGTGAAAGCTTTTATCGTCCCCGGTTCCGAAAGAGTCAAAAAACAGGCGGAAGCGGAAGGATTAGACCAAATTTTCCTAGCATCGGGCTTTGAATGGCGCGAGGCGGGCTGTTCCATGTGTTTAGCCATGAATCCCGATAAATTGCAGGGAGATCAGATCAGCGCCTCCTCCTCCAATCGTAACTTTAAAGGTCGTCAAGGTTCCGCTTCCGGGCGTACTTTGTTGATGAGTCCGGCGATGGTGGTAGCGGCAGCGATTAAAGGGGAAGTCACCGATCCAAGGGAGGTCAGGAGATAGGGTGATAGGGTTTTGGGGTGATAGGGTGATGAGACAGCTTCCCCACTTCCCCACTTCCCCACTTCCCCACTTCCCCACTTCCCCACTTCCCCACTTCCCCACTTCCCCACTTCCCCACTTCCCCACTTCCCCACTTCCCCACCTCCCCAATTCCCCACCTCCCCACTTCCCCACCTCCCCAATTCATAATTCATAATTCATAATTCCCACTCTCTTTTAATTTGACTGCCATAATTGCCAAGCTTTAACGAGATTTCCCCCCATCAAGGCAGCCACTGCATTTAAAGTCTTAATTTCCTCACTATCGGGATTTAATTGTCTAGCTTTATCTAAGACTTTTTGGGCTGCTTGCGGTTGCCAATCGTAGAGATAAATAAAACCTTGATAAGCATAATGATAGGGATTATAGGGGTCAATTTTAATCATTTCCTCGGTGGCTTTTATTGCCCCTGCCACATCCTGTTGTAGTACCTTAGAAATTGCTAATCCGTAGGCTAAAGATAATTTATCGGGGGGATTTTGTTGCTGTAAACGATAGGAAAAAGCCTTGTCTGATTGCAGCACATAATCCTGAATAGAATCGTATTGATTGATACGATTAGTTAACTCAAAAATTGGTTCGATACCCGTTAATCCTTGACCAATATTAGCAGACTTTAAGCGCAATTGGGTCACTAAATCTAATTCGGGCGTTGCTAACTTGGAGACTTGAGGATCGATGGTAATTTGAGCATTAGTTTTAATCGGATAGGTTTCCCCGGTTTCCCGATTGAGATAGACAGCAGATAAGCGATAAACTCCGGGGGTTGCTGCCGACTGCATGGCGGTTTTTTCAGTAACTTCAAAACCCTTTTGTTGCTCTTCTGGACTTAATTTTTCTGCCATTAATTCCCCCATAGCAATACCGTGATCGTGCATCCAATAATCCTTACCGTCCACTTCTTGCCAGGTTAAAATCACTATCCCTGACTTTAATTGTTGCCAGTCTCCTGCCCATTTGTAAACCACGGGAATGGGTTGATTAGGAGAAGCTTTTTCGGCAATGGCAATCTCTCTTAATTCCACCTGTTTTGGCGCAGTTTCAAGGGGTTTAACCGTGACGGAGGGGTCTATTTTACGGTGTAGAGAAAGGGTACTATCATCCGGTAGCTGCCAAGTTTTCTCCACTTGGAAATCTGGCCCAGTGGCGACTCGATTAACAATTTTTTTCTGGACATCGGGGACAGAACCCTGTTCACCAGTTTTAGTTAAAAACCAATCTAAAGAATTGACATCCTTTTCGATATCTTCTTCCCGAACTCCCACCTGTCTGCCGGCAACCTGTGAATTATTTTTACCACCGTAGAAAGAGAAAGTATGTTGATTTAATTCGGGGGTGGAAGGTAAAACCCCTAGGGTACTGCGAAGATAGGGAGAATCGGCTAGAATCTCTTTAACTACTTCTTCCTGTTGCCAGCCGGTTTTTAAATAGGGATGGTGTTGTAATTCGGGACTGAAAACGTTAGTAATTATATCTCCCCCCAAGGGGAATAAATTTAAGCTGGTGAGGATAGCGGCAATAGTTATCGTTCCCCAACGGATACTGGGGGCAAAACGACCGCGCCAAGATAATAAACCAACGGATAAAATTAAGGATAAAGTCGGTAAAAGCGGCAAGATATAACGAGCATCTTTATTGATATTGAGGGATGATAATAGGTATCCCCCCAGCAGAAAAACTCCTAACCAAATCCACACAGGACGATTAACCTTATCTTCGGTTTTTCTATGACGTAAGGAGATTAATAATCCCACCAGGGGAACTAATAACAATACCCAAGAAAGAAAATAGGGTAAAACTTGGGCGTAAAATGTCCATGCGTCTGGACTGGTAAGAGGGGGATCTCCCTCCAAAATCGCCGAATCTACCGTGGCACGTTTGCCCGCAGTTAACATTAATAACCAATTCGTCCGATACCAGGGAAAGATTAACAATGCTGCCGTCAAAAAACTGAGCATTAATTGCGCTAGATTACCCCAACGTTTTCGCTGGAGATTTTCGCCCAATACCCACAAAATCGGTAAAAAGAGGAAAAATAGGGCGGTTTGTTTGACTAACATCCCTAAACCGAAAGAAATCCCGAAAGCGATCGCTTTTAGCCAGCCTTGACCACTAAATCGCCACCATGTCAAGCAGAAGTAAGAAAACGTTACAATTGCCGCTAAGGGAAAATCTAAGAGATATTCGAGGCGATAATAGTATAAACCCGGGAGAAATTGACAGATTAAGACCGCCCATAAAGCCACAGTCCCATTAAAGAGGATAATTCCCAATCCGTACACAGAAAAGAGCAGTAGGGCGCTATAGATAGCCATTACCCACATACCCGCGTCAAGACTAATACCAAAGAGATTAAAGAAGGGAATCGTTAAAAGATAGGTTAAAGGGGGAATTTTCGGGGACATTAGCCATAAACTGCGCCACCAATCCCCGTCAAACCAGCGCGGATTTTGGAAAGCTTGGGTATAGATAATCCCACCGTTGAGATAATCAGCCTGATCCCAAGCAGGAATGGTATGATCGAGACTAAACCAGAATCTATCGACTAATATCCCCAATATCCAAATAATAGTGACAATAATTAATCCCTGTCTCCCATCTAGCGATCGTTTCAAAATCACTTCTCCCTACTGCAACTCTCAATTATTCTGCCACGCTCTCAAGTGACCCTGAAAAAATCGCCAGCGAGAAACACCAGATCGATCGGGTAAAATAAAGATTTAGTGAAAAATTGTAACAGGAACTTGACAAATGCGAGTGGTGATCGTTGGTGCAGGATTAGCGGGAATGGCAACAGCTATCGATCTGGTCGATGCGGGCTGTACAGTAGAAATCTTAGAATCTCGTCCCTTTGTCGGGGGAAAAGTCGGTAGTTGGGTAGATGCGGACGGTAATCACATCGAGATGGGCTTGCACGTCTTTTTTGGTTGTTACTATAATCTTTTTGAGTTAATGAAAAAAGTGGGCGCTTTTCAATCCCTACTGCTCAAAGAACACACCCACACTTTTATCAACGAAGGGGGAAAAATCGGCGAATTAGACTTCCGTTTCGCCGCAGGTGCGCCTTTTAACGGTTTAAAAGCCTTTTTTACCTCCTCCCAACTCTCAGCAGCCGATAAAATCTTTAATTCTCTGGCATTAGGTACAAGTCCCATCGTCCGCGGTCTGATAGACTTTCAAGGAGCGATGAAAACGATTCGGGATCTGGACTCGATTAGCTTTGCCGATTGGTTTCGTAGCCATGGCGGTAATGAAGGCAGTTTAAAAAAAATGTGGAATCCGATCGCCTATGCGTTAGGATTTATCGATACGGAAAATATCTCGGCTCGTTGTATGCTGACGATTTTCCAATTTTTTGCCGCTAAAACCGAAGCTTCCGTCCTGCGGATGTTGGAAGGTTCCCCCCACGAATACCTACATAAACCGATTATTAACTATCTGGAAGCCCGGGGCACCAAAATCTCTACCCGTCGTCAAGTGCGGGAAATTCTCTATTCTGGAGAGGGCGAAAATCTGCAAGTTAATGGCATGATCGTCGCTAACGGAGAAACCACAGAAACTATCACCGCAGATGCCTATGTTTGCGCTGGTGATGTCCCCGGTATTCAGCGTCTTATTCCCCAAGATTGGCGAAAAATGCCGATTTTTGACAATATTTTCCGACTAGAAGCCGTCCCCGTCGCCACGGTACAATTGCGTTTTGACGGTTGGGTGACGGAATTAAATGATGCCGAAAAACGGCGACAACTGCAAAAAGCGGTGGGAATTGACAATCTTTTGTACACCCACCAAGCGGATTTTTCCTGTTTTGCAGATCTTGCTCTCACCAGTCCTAGGGATTATTATCGCCCCGGAGAGGGTTCTTTATTACAGTTAGTTTTAACCCCCGGGGATCCTTTTATTAAAGCTAAAAATGAAGATATCGCCCAGCACGTTTTAGCGCAAGTCCATCAGTTATTTCCCTCCTCGCGGGAGTTAAATATGACTTGGTTTAGTGTGGTGAAATTAGCACAAAGTCTCTATCGGGAAGCACCGGGGATGGATGTCTATCGTCCCTCGCAAGCGACTCCTATTGCTAACTTTTTCCTTGCCGGTAGTTATACCCAACAGGATTACATTGATAGCATGGAAGGAGCCACTTTATCGGGTAAACAGGCAGCCAAAGCGATCTTACAACAGGCCGAGCGCTGGAAATCTTTAGCCACGGTTTGAGCAAACAGCCAGCAATCTCCTCTCTTGAGAAGGGATTGCCTCTCAGGGCAAGCTATACAAAAAAGACCGATCGAGCTAGACTCGTAAAAAGATAACTCCATCTAGAAAGCTTACCCTAGACTGGAAAGAACGTCGGAAAAATCTCGTCAGAAATAGGAGTCAATCGAGTTTATGCCAGAGCTTGCTGTACCATTAGAGCTTGATTTCACTAGCGAAACCTATAAATCAGCCTATAGTCGCATTAATGCCATCGTTATTGAAGGCGAATACGAGGCCAATAGCAATTATATTCAATTAGCAGACATCCTCGCCGATAACAAAGAAGAGTTACACCGTTTGGCAAAAATGGAAAACCGTCACATGAAAGGTTTTCAAGCTTGCGGCCAAAATTTGAAAATCACTCCTGATATGGATTATGCCAAAGAATTCTTTTCCTCTCTGCACAATAACTTCCAAATTGCCTACGCAGAAGGTAAAATCGTTACCTGTTTATTGATCCAATCTTTGATTATCGAAGCTTTTGCGATCGCTGCCTATAATATTTATATTCCTGTTGCTGATCCTTTTGCCCGTAAAATTACTGAAGGCGTAGTTAAAGACGAATATTTACATCTCAATTTTGGCGAAGAATGGCTAAAAGCGAACTTTGAAACCGCTAAAGAGGAATTAGAAGCCGCAAATCGCGCTAATCTGCCCATTGTCTGGAGAATGCTCAATCAAGTCGAGGATGATGCTCGCGTCCTCGGTATGGAAAAAGAGGCCCTCGTGGAAGACTTTATGATTAGCTACGGGGAAGCTTTAAGCAATATTGGTTTCAGCACCCGTGATATTATGCGAATGTCTGCCTACGGATTAACTGCCGTCTAAAGCTTGCGCGTCTAGATTTCTTTTTTTCGCCCTGCTGCCGCTCAACACAGAGCGGCACTTTTGTGTAATATATTTAAGAGTCTTAACGATTTCTTAGCAATATCCTAATTTTTATCTAGTGCCATCTAGTCTAACGAAAGAACAATCAATGTTTGGTCTTATAGGTCATCTTACCAGTTTAGAACACGCCCAATCGGTCGCCGACGATCTAGGTTATCCTGAATATGCTAACCAGGGATTAGATTTTTGGTGTGCTGCCCCCCCGCAAATTGTCGATGATTTTCATGTCACCAGCATCACGGGGCAAACCATCAGAGGTAAATATATCGAATCCTGTTTTTTACCGGAGATGTTGTCGAATCGTTGGGTAAAGTCTGCTATTCGTAAGGTGCTAAATGCCATGGCACTCGCTCAAAAAAGTGATATCAACATCACCGCACTCGGTGGTTTTTCTTCAATTATTTTCGAGGAATTTAATCTCAAAGATAATCGACAGGTGCGGAATATCGAGCTAGATTTTGGCCGTTTTACCACCGGTAATACCCACACCGCTTACGTCATCTGCACTCAGGTGGAAACCCTCGCTGAAAAAATGGGCATCGATTTAGCTCAATCTACCGTTGTGGTTTGCGGGGCAACCGGAGATATCGGCAGCGCCGTTTGTCGTTGGTTAAATGAAAAAACCAATACAAAAGAACTAATTTATGTGGCACGCAATCAAGAGCGTTTACAATCTCTCCAAGAGGAGTTAGCACGCGGTAAAATTCTCCCCCTAGAGGAGGCTTTACCCCTGGCTGATATCATTGTTTGGGTGGCTAGTATGCCTAAAGGGGTGGAAATTGATCTAGATAAACTCAAGCGCCCCTGCATTATTATTGATGGTGGTTATCCGAAAAATTTAGGCATGGTATTAAATGCCCCCGATATTTCGGTGATTAAGGGCGGCATTGTCGAGCATTCCCTCGATATTGACTGGAAAATTATGAAAATTGTCAATATGGATATTCCCTCTCGTCAAATGTTTGCCTGTTTTGCTGAGGCGATTTTATTAGAGTTGGAGGGTTGGCAAACTAATTTTTCCTGGGGACGCAATCAAATTACCGTCCCTAAAATGGAACAAATCGGCGCAGCTTCCCGCAAACACGGTTTTCAACCTTTGTTATTTTAACTAATATCCCCAACCCCCCACCGACCACGGAATTAGAAGTTTCAGGCGACAAATAATTAGGAGTGAGCGCTTGACTTTGGCGGCGGCTTGGGTTATAATTGTCTTATAATGGGATGGTCGTGTTAAAATTTTAACGCTTGGATTACCATTATGAATAAACTCTTTTAAAAATATTATCCCAAAATCTGCCGACAAAAGCAAGCAAAATTTTGCCATCAATTGTTAAGTTTTGTTAAGAAAAATAACAATAGTGGCAAGGGATAGGACTCCCTTCGCTGATCAGAGGGCTTTTGGGGGAATTATAGAGATGTGGGCCTGATTTTTAGCTTTCTAGCAAAGACGACAAAACCACTAAACTCTATGAAAACTTGGTTAGAAGAACGCGGTATTTTACCCGCTTACGGTGGTGGGGTAATCATTGGCATTACCCTCTGTTTTTTCGGAGCTGCGACCAATACCATGGCGGGATGGTTGTATGCTATCTGTGGCACGACGAGCGCTGTTTTAATTTTATCGATAATTTTACCCCGTCGTTCCCTTCTTCCCCTGAAAGTGCGTCGTCTTGCCATTGTACCCGTGAGTGCGGGAGACGATCTTAGTATTAGCCTAGAGATAGAAAATACGAGCAATCAGCCGATAAATTTGTTAGAAGTGACAGATATCCTGCCTATAGTTCTCGATCAGCCAAAAATAACCCCAATAGAAGCGATTGCCTCCAAAAGTTGCCATCGTTGGACTTATTATTTACCCACCAGCAAACGGGGTGTTTATCAATGGCAAGAAGTACAATTAAGAACAGCAGCCCCTCTCGGTTTATTTTGGTGTCGTCGTTGTCATCAAGCAGCGGCTAAAGCTTTAGTTTATCCCCAAATTTTACCCTTACAACAATGTCCCCTGATCGATTCCCTCGGTCAAGAGATGGAACAAAAATTAGAAAATAATCGCTATTATCAAAGGGCTAATCAAGGACTTACCCGTAACCTGAGACAATATCGCTACGGTGATTCTACCCGTTTAATTCACTGGAAAACTAGCGCCCGTTTGGGAGAATTTCAAATTCGGGAATTAGAAGTGTTAACGGGAGGACAGGAAGTGATTATCTGTCTCGATACCCTCTGTGATTGGCAAGAAGACAGTTTTGAACGGGCGATTATTGCCGCTGCTTCCCTCTATTTTTATGCCCATCGTCGGCAATTAAATGTGAAACTCTGGACGGGTGAAACGGGTTTAATTCAGGGGGAGAGGAGCATTTTAGAAACTTTAGCTGGTATAGAGGCAAAAGCTAGTCAAAAAAATGCTAATCTGCCTAATTTACCTGTAATTTGGTTGACAAGTAACTTCAATTCCATCGAACAACTCACCCCCGGCAGCCGTTGGTTATTTTTCCTCGCTGCCGATTCTAGGGAGAGTCCTTCACTCTTAGTCCGACAGTTTAGCGGATTGGCGATCGAACCGGAAACTTCTCTACAACAACAATTGCAAAAACCCCCTCGTTGAGGAAATTTCCGTTCACAGTCTAGATTGAGAGGAGATTCTCCGGAAAAAAATGCCCGTATCCCCGAAAAAGATGTTATGATAAAAAAGACTCGGACTCATGCGATCGCAACGCCTTAACCTTGTCAGGACCGGAAGGTAGCAGCAATACGGGATGCTTGTGACTGGCGTGATCTCCGGGTCTTTTTGTTGCCTGTGACGGTCGCTGTTGTGAACGCTTTCAAAACTTTTCGATCGCTTACTGCCGAGACTCGTCGTCAACTACTCTTTCTCTTCGTCACGGCGCTGTTTTTCTGGATAAGTATCACCACTCTTGTCCCCACTCTCCCCACCTATATTAAATCCCTAGGCGGTAGCAAACAAGATATCGGTTTTGTCATGGGGGCCTTTGCTATCGGTTTAATTTTATCGCGCAGTTGGTTAGGCAATTTAGTCGATCGCCGCAGTCGCAAATTAGTGGTTTTATTTGGAACTATTGTCGCCGCTACCGCACCCCTCGGTTATCTATTTTTTCGCGATCTTTCCTCTTTATTCGTCGTTCGCGCCTACCATGGTCTCAGTATCGCCGCTTTTACCACCGGTTACAGTACCCTAGTGGTGGATTTTTCGCCGGTTCGTCAACGGGGAGAGATAATTGGTTATATGAGCCTAACTGCACCCATAGGCATGGGAATTGGTCCAGCTTTAGGCAGTTATCTCTACGAATCGATCGGTTATAACGGTTTATTTCTAGTTTCCGCCACTTCAGGAGCGATCGCCTTTCTCTTGGGTTTCTCCATTCAAGAACCGGACTTCAAGAAAAAATTAGCCCAAATGAAGGCAGAAAATCAGACAATTGAGCGCAGTTTTTGGGCATTATGTCAAGAGCGGGCTTTTTTAGTCCCTACCTTAGTTTTTCTATTGGTCGGTACTTTATTCGGCGGTTTAGTCGCTTTTTTACCCCTGTTTCTCCTCGAAAATCAGATCCCTTTCAGTGCCGGTCTATTCTACAGTTATGCGGCACTATCGGGCGTAATCGGACGGATTTTGTCGGGAGGAGCCAGTGATCGCTATGGACGGGGTTTATTCATCACTATTAGCGTTTTTTGCTATGGTTTATCCATGTTGGTTCTATCTTCTGCCCGATCTTCCTCCGCTTTAATTTTAGCCGCTATCCTCGAAGGTACGGGAGGGGGGATTTTATTCCCTATGTTACTGGCTTTAATCTCCGATCGCTCTGGGCCCCAAGAACGCGGCCGGGCCTATTCTATCTGTATCGGCGGTTTTGATGTGGGAACAGCCTTAGCCGGTCCAATTCTGGGGGTTTTAGCAATTTCCTACGAAACTATGTTTAGTTTATCGTCAGGATTAGCTGTTATCGCTCTCTTTCTCTTTTTTACTCTCTCTAACCCCACCATACGCCATTCTTTTCTCTTCGCTTTCGGTTTAGAAAAAGATCGTTATGCTCTGCGCGGACAATTACAATAAAGCTTACTGAAAAAGTTTTTCCTAGGGCAGGGTTATTTAATAAGTTTGAGCTTGAAAATTATCGGGAATATCTAATTCAAATACTTGGTCATGAATCCGAGCCACATAAAGCCCTTCTTGCAGAATTTTTTCCCGTAATTCCGGGGATAAATCAACCGCTGCTAATATACCATAGAGTTTTTTATCTTTGTGTTCAGGAAAAAAGCGGCGAAACCGTGGCAAAATACTTTTTAATTGAGTAATATCTTCCTGTCTAGCATGACTTTTAACCTCAACGATATAAGCGGTATTTAGCTCACCATTGGTATAGGCAAGAACATCAATTTCTAGGTGTTGTCCTTCTTTACTGACTCGGACACTGGGACTGATAACTTCCATACCAAAGCGTTGTCTGAGAATTGTTTCCATTGAGGGAAGGGCAAGTCCTTCGGTAAAGCTGCCGAATTTGGCACCGAGTCCCCCAATTTGTTTGCCCAGTTCTTTGAGTTGTTTGTCAGTTTCCTTGAGTTGTTGGGCGTTTTCCTTCTGTTGTTGACTGACTTCCTTGAGTTGTTTGTCAGTTTCTTTTTGAGCGGCAGTTAATTCGGCTAAGAGTCGCCATACATCTTCGGATGTGGTTGCCATAGATAATTTTTTCCTTCTGATCTGGTCTATTGCTATTTTAGCTCAAGGGATGACAAAGAGGTTCAAAGGTTGGCAGGATAAACACTCTAGCCATTTGACGGAAAACTATGGCTAATTATAACGTCAATTACTTCCCCTGATTGCTCGCATTCTCTTACTTCTCAAATTAGCGCACTAATTCTCAACCTTACCGAAATTTTGGGTTAAAGCCCCGTCCTTTTAGGACGGCTTTTTAAACTATATCTTGTTAACTTAACTTTTATTGTGCTATACTGATTTTATCTAAGTACCCCGTGGGTAAAATGTTTGTCTTAGAGTTTAAAGTTAAAGCTAAAACTCAACAGTATCAAGCCATAGACGAT
>NZ_SFBY01000211.1:0-8973 GCF_007095505.1 Microcystis sp. M_QC_C_20170808_M3Col | reverse complement strand
ACCAAATCAGGGAGATTCCAGAAGCGCTCGCTCACCTCACCTCCCTGCAAGTCCTCTATCTCAGCGATAACCAAATCAGCGAGATACCAGAAGCACTCACTCACCTCACCTCCCTGCAACGCCTCTATCTCAGCGATAACCAAATCAGCGAGATTCCAGAAGCGCTCGCTCACCTAGTCAACCTGAAGCGATTAGTCCTCGAAAATAACCCGATTACCAACGTTCCTCCGGAAATTATTCGTCAGGGATGGGGTAAAACAATATTCGATGATGGCAACCCGCAGGCGATTTTCAGTTATCTCAAGGATAAAGCTAAACGTCCACTGAACGAGCTTAAAGTTTTATTGGTGGGGGAGGGGGATGTGGGGAAAACTTCCCTGTTAAAGCGGTTACGGCACAATACCTTTAATTCCGGAGAACCCAAGACCCCCGGCATTAATATTGAAAGGTGGCAACTGCCCCAAAAACGCGATATTCGCCTCAATCTCTGGGATTTTGGCGGTCAGAAAGTGATGCAAACCACCCATCAGTTTTTTCTGACTAAACGCAGTCTTTATCTGCTTGTCCTCGACAACCGCAAAAACGAACAGCAAAACCGTCTGGAATACTGGTTAAAACTCATTGAAACCTACGGAGGCAATTCTCCCGTGATTATCGTGGGTAATTGTGCCGATGAACATCCCCCCCAAGTTAAGATCCGTACCCTCCGGAAAAAATATCCCCAAATTACCAAGCTAATCGCCACTTCCTGTAAAACCGGTGTGGGAATCGAGCAACTTGAGCAGGAAATCGCCTCCCAAATCGATGCTATTCCCCATATCAAAGATTTATTGCCTAATAGTTGGTTTCAGATCAAAACTCAACTAGAAGCAATGCAAAAGAGTTATGACTTTATTTCCTACGAAAAGTATCAGGAAATGTGTCAGAAAGCCAAGATTAAAGAGGCCAGCGATCAAAAAAGTTTAGTGCAGTTTCTCCACGATCTCGGTATTGTCCTCAACTACCAAGATGATCTGCGACTGAATGAAACCAATGTCCTGAACCCGGAATGGGTAACTAGCGGTGTTTATGATATTCTCAATAATCACGATTTGATGGTGCAAAAAAAGGGCATTCTTTCACTGCCAGAACTGCAAAATATTCTCAAACAACCCCAACGTTATCCCGAAAATAAACGCCGATTTTTGATGGATTTGATGGGAAAATTTGAACTCTGTTTTCCCCTTGATGGTTACAGTCCCGATCGCTATCTAATCACCGATCTTCTACCCATCGATGAACCAGATGTGGATATCTACGAAAACGCACCTTTACACTTCCAGTACCGTTATGATATCCTGCCCGGTAGCATCATTTCCCGCTTTATCGTCCGCAATCACCAGATGATCTATAAAACCATGCGTTGGCGTAGTGGTGTGGTTCTGACAATGGATCTTAACAAAGCTTTGGTGCGTGCCGACGAGGAAGATAACTACATTAGCATAAAAGCCGAGGGTTCCCGTGCTAGTGCGCTTTTAGCTATTATTAAGACAGATTTTCAGAAAATTCACGCGACTATCCCTAATTTAGCCGTACAGGAAAGGTTAGTGATTCGAGAATTGCAAGGGGAAAAACCCACCGGGGTAGAAGTTCCCGTCGATTATCTCTATCTGATAGAACTCGATCGCCAAGGCAGCGTGGAAGCAACTCTCCCCGGTTTGCGCGGCAAATACAATATCCGCGATATCTTAGAAGGGGTGGAATCTAGGACAGAAAGAGAAGGATATCTCGACGAAAGACAGCAACTTAGCCGCAAAAGCCGAGAAAATCGTCCTATAGGTTCCAAAACGCCAGAAAATCCCAATCTCCTGAAACCTAGTCTCGCTTTGTTGCTGGTTTTAGCTGTGGTTGCTTTTATCTTTGCGGTGCTTGCCAATACTGTGCCAGTGGTACAGTTTATTACCAGCGTTTTGGCAATTATTTTTATCTTTGCTTTGATTGTGATTGTGGGATTGCTCTGGACGGGTAAAATCAAGGAAACGACTCTCAATCAGTTTTTAGAGGGTTTTTGGCGATCCATCACGATTTTTAAAGGACAAGAACCAAAAACCAACAACGATGACACCTCCCAAGAAACCCCCGAATCGGAGCAGTAAAGATTTGCATACCACAGAAAAGTAACTTAGGCGAAAAAGTTTACAAATATTTAATATTATCTCTCTTTTGTCAAATTAGGAAATGAAATTCCTTATTTGTTAAATCTAGTCGATGGTGAAATTAGAAGAATGTTCAAACGCCACAAACTCTTAAGTGATATTGCACTCAAAATGAATCAAACATCTGACTCTATTTATCAAGAAGAATGGGATGAACGCGCATTTCGTCCACAGCAAGTGTAGAATTTATTATTCTAAATGCTTAATTGGTTGGCGAGTTAATTTTTTTAACTTCTCAGCCACTTCAACCCGATGACAACGATGATAAGTTCATAATTACCTCCTGTTCCTCTGTACTTGAATTATCCCTCAACTCTAAATTCTTGCACCAGAGCGTTTAAATCGAACCTCAAGAATTAAGAGGTCTTTGACATCGCTTGAGAACAAAAAAGAAAGGTTGGGGAGAGTTTTTAAAATCCATAATTCCCAGCACGGTATTATCATCTACTTTCCGAAAAGAGTCATTGATGGGCAAATAATCATAAATCATCGTGGCGCTGACTTTGCCCCGATATTCCATCATTCGCAGTCTAGCCTGACTTGTCTCTGTTTTCAGCAAGGAGTTGGTCAGCATCAGTAAAGGTTTCAGAGAATTATTTTTGAGTATCGGCAGCTTCAAAATCCAGTTCATGGCCGTGGGATTGGGTGCCACCTTAAAAATTTTTCCCTGACCATCTAAAAATAACAGGGGGTGGACATTCTCAGTATCGACAAATTCTTTACCATACCAATTAGATGCTTCTAATAAACCATCCATTGGGTGATTTGTCTGAAGTCCAGAACCTTGCCAACGACCGAGCATAAAGTCTAAACTCACGGGGTCGAGAGCGTCAAACAATTGTAAAGCTCTTTCTGTGGTTGTTTGACCAGCTTTAAGAATCGACTGGCCGCTTTCTAATTCTAATGTTTCCATTGTTTCACTCTTGTTGTGTCCTGACAATGATATTATAGCTTCTCAGCCACAGGGTGGGGGATTGCCACTTGGTTAAGATTACCAAACATCCGACATATCTTCAGTCAATGGGTCATCGTATCGCCTTAAAGTTTCCAGCCATTCACTCATTTCTTCCTTGATGGTTTCTTTAAGTTCTTGCAAATCATCTTTATCTATTAGGCCTTTTTCCAGTAAGAAAGTGTAGAACTTTTTCAGACTACCTGCATTAGCCTTGATGCTTGATTGACTGGCCCACAGGGCCTTTTTGATAAACCAATAACCCAAAAAGTCACTGACCATATCTACCCCGTCTTTGGCTTCTACGGCATCTTCATAGAGTAAATATTCGTTGATATAAAAATCTATATTTGAAACATGATTATTAATGGTTTTTTCGGACAGGCCTGATGATTCTAGCCAACTCTCAAAATCCGTTAGTAATTCATGATTGGCTTTTCTTATCTTTTGACAGTCAGCCTCGTATTTCTGGGAATCATCCATCTCAAATTTCTCTCCTCCAAATCGCTGCTCGATGGTCAATAGGGTAATGAATCAAGTGTTTTTTTCCAAGCGTCTAAAGCCGCCATTTCCTCCTCAGGGTCAACGTCGGCCAACCGCCTGAATCGCCTTTCTCTTTTCTGCTAAATAGCTCCAACGATGTTAGACTCAATTTGCTCAATGATAGCGGCCACATCTTCTTCTGTATCTCGAGGTTGGGTTAATTCCACATCCGTTGAGGAGAGGCACATTTGAGTCCAGTCTAAGTTTTCCACTTCACACTGGTCAATCACCGAACTAGGGATGTTTTTCAGGGTGATGCTATCCCATTCAATGCCGATGAGATTGCTCTGCCGCTCAATTGCCACAATGCCGATGAGATTGCTCTGCCGCTCAATTGTCACAATTCTTCCTTGCCAACCACCGATGTCAGTCCCAAAATCTGGGTCGAGTACACCCTGTTTGACGATGACCGAGTCGCCGACTTTGAAGTCAAACTCTGACTCGGAAAATTCTGGCGACAAAGTTGAGGCAACAGAGATATGATAGTCGTTTCCTAGCTCTTTTAACTCAAAATCCACAATCATTCGTCTGTTTTCCGAGAAATAACGGTTTTTCCTGGCGATTAGCTCCTCGATTAGCCCTTGAATCTCCGCCTTGAGCTTTTCATCTCCGTTAAGAAGGTCTTTGTTAAAAACTCGGTCTATCATCCCTTGCCGCTTTGATTCGGGGGACAACGCCAGATTCCAAGCGATTGTCCCTAGGGTCAGCAATCTTCGCATGGATTCCTTCGTTTCAGGGGATTCCCGGTAAGGCTCGACAAAATCCTCCAGAACTTCCGACATTTTGACTTCCCCAGAAGGAGAGACGACAATTTCCTTGAAAGGCAAGGACTTTTCTCTTAATTTCTTCTCAAAGCTTTTCAAGAGTTTCTGGGAGCCTTGGGACATTTTCTGCAGCCTGAGCAGTTCACTAAATGCCTTCGATTTTTTAGCCATGATTGAGCCGGAAAATATGTTTTATTAATCCTGTTGGGTTACTTAACAACATTGGAATAGGGAAATTGTAACTGCTGTCAGAGAGCGATTGCGCTCTCATTATTAAATCTTAAAGTTCTAGACTGAGTTGTAAGCTGTTGACTACTATCCGATACTTTTTTGTTAACATAGATTAGCAATGCACTTTCAGAGATTCTCTTAAAACAGGGGATATCTCCTTCTCAAATCCCCCGCAGGGGAAAAATATGTCTCAAAAGCCGATTTATCTAGATTGCCACGCCACGACACCGCTAGAGCCGCAAGTTCTGGCGGCGATGTTACCCTATTTTACCGAACACTTTGGTAATGCCAGTAGTATTAATCATGTCTATGGTTGGACAGCCGAGGCTGCGGTTAAACAGGCAAGAGAAACAATCGCCGCTGCTATTAATAGTAGTCCCGAAGAAATTATTTTTACCAGTGGGGCAACAGAGGCCAATAACCTAGCTATCAAAGGGGTTGCCGAAGCTTATTTCGCCAAGGGACGGCACATAGTTACGGTGGTGACAGAACATCGCGCCGTTTTAGATCCCTGTCATTATCTGGAAAAATTGGGTTTTGAGGTGACAATTTTACCCGTCGGTACTGATGGTCTAATTGACTTGGAATTACTAGAAAAATCTGTGCGTCCTGACACGATTTTGCTGTCAATTATGGCCGCTAATAACGAGATTGGGGTGATTCAACCTTTAGCGGCAATTGGGGCGATTTGTCGCCAGTATCAGGTACTTTTTCATACGGATGCGGCCCAAGCAATCGGGAAAATTCCCCTAGATGTGGAGGAAATGAATATAGATCTGATGTCCTTAACTGCCCACAAAGTCCACGGACCGAAGGGAATCGGTGCGCTGTACGTCCGGCGCCGAAACCCCAGAGTCCGTCTCGCCGCTCAAATTCAAGGGGGAGGCCAGGAAAAAGGACTGCGATCGGGTACAATATTTACACCGCAAATTGTCGGTTTTGCCAAGGCGGTAGAATTGGGCATCAAAGCGATCGAAGAAGATACCAGCTACTTAAATCGGTTAAAAGCCCGTTTATGGGAGATTATCAGTCAATTAGACAGAATTTATCTCAATGGTCATCCTAGCCAAAGATTAGCCGGAAATTTAAATATTAGTATTGAAGGGGTGGACGGTGCGGCGTTATTGTTAGGATTACAGCCAATAGTGGCGCTTTCCTCCGGTTCTGCCTGTTCTTCTAGCCATACCGCCCCCTCTCACGTTTTAACTGCCTTGGGTCGCCCCGAATCTCTCGCTTATGCCTCCCTGCGCTTCGGGTTGAGTCGTTTTAATACTTTAGAAGAAATTGAACTGGTGGGGGAACAGGTGGTTTTAACGGTTAATTCCCTCCGCAAAGCCAAAAATTTTTGACGTTTCGGCACATATCCACAAGTTAGTTTCGGTCTAGGTTTAAAAAATCCCGAAAAAGGTTTCTATGATTGCTTTTGACTGATTGCCGTCCCAGTTAATAACATTGATGCTTGGTTTTCACTCCAGTGAATCATCCAATTCGGTTGTAATCCCAAAACAATAATAAATAAAGCCAAAGCAATTTCGGGAAATCTTTCGGGCCAGGTACTGCGAGGAATGCGCGATAATTCAGGGGTTAAACGACCAAAGAAAACCCGATTAATCATCAGGAGAAAATATACTGCGGTTAAACCACTAGCGACCAAACATAGGAGGGTTTGTATCGGAAAAATCGGGAAACTGCCACGAAAGACTAAAAATTCGGCGATAAATCCCACCATTCCGGGGATGCCGGCGCTGGCCATAGCCGCTAAAATCATTAACATTCCCGTGATTGGTAAACCTCTTTCTGGATTTAATAAACCGCGTAGATAATCCACATCCCGGCTGCCGGTTTTTTTATACACTACTCCCACCAACAAAAATAACAAAGCGGAAATTAAACCGTGACTAATCATCTGCAAAATCGCCGCAGTGATGCTTAATCTGGTGGTGGCCGCCGCCGCTAGTAAAATATAGGCCATGTGGGAAATGGAAGAATAGGCGACCACTTTTTTCATATCCTTTTGGGCAATAGCGCAACTGGCCCCGTAGAGGGCGCTGATAGCTGCTATCGTTGCTAACCAAGGGGCGATAGTCACCCAAGCGTCGAGAAATAAACCGACTCCAAAGCGCAGCAGTCCATAGGTTCCTAATTTGAGTAATATTCCCGCTAAAAGCACAGAAACGGGGGTAGATGCTTCGACGTGGGCATCCGGTAGCCAAGTATGAAAGGGAAAAATCGGGATTTTGATGGCTAATCCGATGAGAAGGGGGATGAGGAGCAGTAATTGGGTGTTAACGGGTAAATTGTTTGATAAAAGGGGATTATAGGCGAAATTATTAGCACCGGTTAGCCAAACTAAGCCGAGGAAAGAGATTAGCACTAAAAAGCCTGAAATTGCCGTGTATAATAAAAATTTCATCCCTGCGTAGCCGCGTCTTTGACCCCCCCAAATGGCAATGAGAAAGTAAAGCGGGACGATTTCTAATTCGTAAAATAGGAAAAATAGCAGTAAATCCTGCGCTAGAAAGGCCCCCGCTACTCCCGCATTGAGTAACAGGAGTAGGGAATAGTAAAATCTCGGTCGGTTAACCTCTGTACCACTAGCATAAAGAGCAATTATTGTCAAGAGGCTGTTAAGAAAAAGTAATGAAAATGATAATCCATCGACACCGAGGGCATAATTGAAACCGAGGAAATTAATCCAAGGCAGGTTAACCGTGAACTGCATTTGCGGGTTACTAGGGTCAAATTGCCAGCCAAGGAGAATATTAAGCAGTAAGAGAACGACAGAAAGAGTTAGAGCTAATCCTCGCACTTTTTTCGCCTCTAGAGGCGTGTAGGCAATCAGTATCGCCCCTATAATCGGTAGCCAAATAAAAGCGTTGAGCATTCTTTATTTTAATGGGGATGATAAACCTTCCTATTATTGCCTGAGCGGTCAATCTTGAGCAAGTTGACAATTTCTGACGGTTTAAGCAGTCTCCAGAAAGGACACCTCGATCGGTAGCTGGGGTTTTCTGGCCAAATTTCCGATCATGACAATTCGATGCTACAATAACGGACGGTTAATCAGTCCGAATTTGCAGTAAAAGTCTTTGAGTCAATCTGTAGATACCACTAACACCCTAGACACTCTAGCTCAAGAACTAGCCGCCATTCAGCAGACCGGTTCTAAGCGCGTCGCTTTATTGGGTTCCCGTCACGTTCCCATCACGCACCAGCAATTGATCGAAATGATGGCCTATGCCCTCGTGCTGGCAGGCAATCGGATTATGACCTCCGGGGCGACGGGAACCAATTCCGCCGTCATTAAGGGGGCAATGCGGGCAGATCCTAATCTGTTAACCGTGATCTTACCCCAAAGTCTCGATCGCCAGCCCCTGGAATCCCAAGAACAACTCCAGCAGGTTATCCATCTGGTGGAATGTCCCGAAAATGACCATCTATCCCTAGGGGAAGCCAGCAGCCTCTGTAATCGCGAGATTATCAATCGTTGTCAACAGTTAATCTGTTTTGCTTTCCACGACAGTCAGACCCTTTTGCAAACCTGCGCGGAAGCGGAAGATCAACGCAAGCTAGTTACCCTATTTTATTTTGACTAAATTCCGCAATGAATCTCTCCGTCAGTGCCATTCTTCTCTATTCGATAGTGGCTGCCGCTATCTCTGTCTATCTACCTTTTCTGCTGGTCGGTTACGCTCGAGCTAAGGTGGGTTACGATACCTCCGCTCCCCGGGCAATGTTCGACCAACTCCCAGACTACGCTAAACGAGCAACTTGGGCCCATCAAAATGGTTTTGAAACCTTTATGATCTATAGTGCTGCCGCTCTCATGGCCTACGTTACAGGAGTCTCCTCATCCCTGGCCGCTAACTGTGCGATCGCTTTCGTGATCCTCCGGCTTTTATTTTCCCTTTTTTATATCACTAATATCCCGATCGCTCGTTCCCTGATGTTCGGTCTTGGTTCTCTGTGTACCTATACTCTCTTTGGGTTAAGTTTATTCAAGATTCAGTAGAATTCCCCAAACCAGATGCAGGAGGGACGAGAAACGCTATAGTTCGGGAGCGGTAAAGAAGTTGCTTAACCCGAACTAAAGTTAATTGTGTTACTGATAAACTGGTAATTTGGGATTATCCACTGATAACAAACCGGTTAAAAGTGAGGCGGGTTTTTGGGCGTTGTCAGACAGAAAGATGAATCAAGCAGAAACGCAGGGAATAGGAACATCCTTAAACTTGAGGTAATGAATAAGAAGCCGAATTGAGTGCTCTAACATTTCGACAGATTTTGA
>NZ_SFBY01000210.1:0-8631 GCF_007095505.1 Microcystis sp. M_QC_C_20170808_M3Col | reverse complement strand
AACCAGATTTTTCTTGGTTTTGTTATAAGTTTTCTTAATATTTTTTGAGAAGCTTTTTGTATCAAACAATACCAAACATCATGGCGATCGCCTTAAATCCAAACTTTTCCATCTACTGACCTTCTAGCTCGCTTGTCCCCCTCTCAGATGCTCTTCACTTCATCATTGAAACGAAAATCAATTTGAATCGTTCCTCGTTCAAGTAATGCCATGATTACATCTTCACCTCCATAAACATCTTGTAAAATAAAACAAGATTCAGTAACAACTGCTTCGCAAGTCAATAAAGGTTTGGCAATTTTTCCCCATTCTTGAATTGCCCAATTGTGATAATTATCTCTCTTGTCGAGGACTGCAACCAATACACCTATATCTAAGATAACTTTTCTGAGCATATTATTCTAGATGTTTCTTTTTAAATTCTCTCTTTTTTAGAGATAAATTTCCTTTGCCACTGTCAAGACACCCCACTAAATCTTTAGCTGATTCATAAGCAGAAATCGGTTCTTCTTCACTAATTTCCGTCTTCTCTGCCTTAAATTGCAAGAATTCAATAAAGTTTATTACTTCTTGCTGTTGTTGGGGGGTAAGGGCGTTTAGTTTTTCTAAGATGGTTTGTGAGTGGGTGGTTGCTGGTATCATGAGTTAATTTTCTTAGGGGTTTTTTAATTATTGTCTCTCAGCTAAGGAGTCGGATAGGCTCTTGTGGCATCAAGGGATAAGATAATTGTAGGTTAAAATTAAGGGTATGAAGGTTCGTGAGGTTATCCGTCGCCTAATTGATGATGGTTGGTTTCAAGTTTCGCAAAAAGGAAGCCATCGTCAGTTTAAACACCCTGTCAAGCTGGGTAAAGTTACCGTTCCTGGGAAACTGTCAGATGATATACCTATCGGAACTTACAAAAACATTCTACGGCAAGCTGAATTGGAGGGTTGAATGACTGAATTGAATAGTATGGTTGTGGTTAAGGATAACGCTATTGAAATAGAGCGTCAAGAAGAGTTAAAAGACTTCCTCCAAGAACAAGAACAACAAGTTCTTGAGCAATTCAAACCGGGTACATTCGGATGTCATGAGTTACTTGACCGAACAGCGATGGTTAGTGATTCCTTGGAGCGTTTTATTGTTTCCCATCCAGCTTGTGTACAAAACCCTGAATGGTACGCCCTAGCAAGACAAGCTGCTGAGGCTCTACATATTCTCTATCAAAAAGTTGGTGCAGTGCATCTCAATGGAGACTAAGGCTTTTTGTGTGATAATTTTTGCTTATGGAATCGTGAAATGCTTATCGGGCAAGACTTTTAGGGCTATTTTGCGGATATTCTATCAGTATAGACCTCGTTTCCACACATAAACCAGAAGAGCCGAGCCGAGAGGTTAATAAAGAAATCGAAATTGTTTTCCTCAACTTAATCTACAATTTTGCTTAAGTATTTTTTTGTTTAACATAGTTTTGTGATGATTTCAGATACCCGACTTCTTTAAGAAGTCGGGTATCTAACCCCTTACAATCCATACAACGCCGCTACTGGTCTGTCAAAGCAATAATGATGAATAATAGGAGAGGTAAATTCACCCAAATTTTTTCAATTATGCCAGCTAAAAAATATATCGTCTCCTTAACAGAGAATGAACGAGCTTCCTGGTCAGAATTGACCCAAAAAGGGAAAGCTGCTGCCCGAAAAATCAATCATGCTCGTATCTTGCTCAAAGCAGATATTGGTCAGGAGAATGGGGGGTGGAATGCTCATCAGATAAGTGAAGCATTGGATAAGCGGTTCTCGCATCTGTGAGGCACAGCTTAACCTTTGCTAATTAAGCTTTTAAGCATTGATAATGTACCTCTTGTGAACAGGAAGCGCTATAAGTAGAAGGACAATAGAAAGAGTCAGACAAAGATTTGTTGAAGAAGGATTAGAGCAAGCGATAAATCCTCGTCCTAAAAACTCGTCAAAACTGAAAAAGATAGATGGAGAAGCAGAAGCTCATTTAATCGCTTTGGCTTGCTCGGAAGCCCCAACAGGTTATAATCGTTGGACGTTACGAGCATTAGCGGAACAAATGGTAGTGTTAGAATATGTGGAAAGTATTTCTCATGAAAGCATTAGACAAGTCCTAAAAAAAACGAAATCAAACCTTGGTTGCAAGAATGTTGGGTAATTCCCCCTCGCTCCCGATGCCGAGTTTGTTGGTCAGATGGAAGAAGTTTTAGCAGTGTATATCCTGCCATACGACCCTGCTTATCCCTTGATTTGTTTTGATGAAAGCTGCAAGCAACTAATTTCAGAAACTCGGCAACCTTTACCTCCTGAACTGGGACAAGCTGAACGCTTTGACTATCAATATGAAAGAGAAGGAGTCAACAATCTCTTTAGGTTTTTTGAGCCTTTAAAAGCTTGGAGGCACGTGGCAGTGACAGACCAGTACCAGTATTGACTATGCCCAACAAATGAAATACTTGGTAGATGAACGTTATCCAGAGGTGGAAAAAATCCGAGTCGTTCAAGACAACTTAAATACCCATGTTAAAGCTTCATTATATAAAGCATTTCCTCCCCATGAAGCTCGTCGCATACTAGATAAATTAGAGTTTTATTACACTCCTAAACATGGAAGTTGGTTGAATATGGCAGAAATTGAGTTGAGTGTTTTAAATAGGGTTTGCGGCAAAAAGTTTTTCGGTGGTCAGGGAAAAAGTCCCTGAATTTTCCCCCTGATCACTCCCATGCCTGGTACTTTTTGATTGACAAAAAGTCTAAAAGTCTTACCCAACAAGGTTTTTAGATTTATTCAGCAGACCCTAAGTATTGTTGTTAATGTAGCTTATTAAGATCGGCGACCGCACTTAAACCCACAGTTTCAATCAATGTGCATGGTGCGTTCCCCAAAATCGATCGCTGGAGCAGTAGGAGCCACATTAGGGAGCGCACCCTACAAGATTGCGATCGCTACATTTTGGATCGTAGCGGAAAAATGTCAGGTACAACGATTTGTCATACATTATCTTTCTTTGTCAGTTAAATCAATATATTCAGTTTGTATTCGTTTATTCTTGATTAGTATTCTAAAATAAGGACATTTCCCATTTACTGATAAATCTTTATCATCATTCCCTTTCCTGAATTTAATTATTTCAAATTGGTCGGGATTAAATTTATGCAAAAATGTTATTGGCACTCCCATATATCCCTTATAGTCTATTGGTATGTCTTGTGTTTTATTAATATTAATTCCATCATAATTGTCATATTTTGGATATTGAACTTCGTTGCCAAAATATCTTTTTGTAAGTTCTATATCTTCGTGCCGCTTAAAATTATCTAAATTAGTAAGCCATAAACAATTGTTTGGTGAGATTATTCTATTACCAGAGTTATCTATTCGAGTTTCTGTTCCATATAGTTCATAGTGTTCAGGTACAATAAAACCTGAAATACCTCTACCAAGATTTATTCCTAACCACGCCTTGTTTTCTTTAATAAGTTTGAAAATTTCTTTATAGGTTATTGCATTAATATTTCCAATTATCAAAAACTTTTTATCGTATTTAACCAATTGAGCTACATACTCTCTGAATAATGAAAATGGGGGATTGGTAACAACAATATCGGACTGCTTTAATAGTTCAATGCTTTCCGAACTACGAAAATCACCATCTCCATTAAAGTAAACTAGGTCAGTTGACGTTGGTTTGTTTTTTTCGCCTTCTGTACCTGTATATTCAAAGAAAAAACCTTTTTCATCTTCTTCTGTATTAAATAAATTTTTTACTTGCTCTCTATAACAAGATGTTATTATTTTTTTAAGACCTAATTCATTGAAATTTGAGGTAAAATAATTAAAAAAGTTACTAATTCGGGGATCATCGCAATTGCAATAAACTACTTGATTTTCAAAATGACTTTTATAATGCTGTAATTCGCTTTCTATATCTGAAAGCTGTGTATAAAACTCGTCACTTTTTGATTTTTTAGCATTTTGTAATAATTCATTTGTTGCATTTCTTGCCATTTTCAACTTTTTTGATTTAATAAATCTTTTGTTTTTAGTTATTTACTTTTGGTTATCTGATTAAATATTTCACTGCCTAATACTTGAAGAGAGGTTTTAGAAATTTCAAGCATAATATCAAACATTTTTTTGATATCCCATTTTTCTCCATTCCCTTGTGTGTATATAGAAGTTGCTTGAAGCATTATTGTTTTATCTTTATGCTTGACAAACTTATTTTTACACAAATTGGTGTTAATTGGCATTCCATAATTTGCAGAAGTTAATCTATCTAATCTGTTTAACATTCCTGAATTATATTCCAGCGTTACAACCCTTCCATCGGGTCTTTTAATTGAAATAGTTTCTGTTAAAAAATTTGAGCCTTCAAGAAATAGGACATAAGGAAAATGAGATTCAGATAACATCAAATTAGCGATTTCAGATATGTTTTTATGCGACCTTTCTATTGCATTACCAGCAGCCATCAAGTCCTGATTATTATCCTTACCTACTAGTTCACCCTTTTTGATATTTTCAATGTTTTTTCCTTGATGTTTAGCTTCCGATACTAAAACGAGTCTCCAATTGCCGTTATCGTCTTTTACTTCTATTATTCCACCATCAGGTATAATACTTGAATTTGACACAAAAAGGGTTTGCCCTAATTCTGGGTCAACTTTCTTTAATGCTTCATTTATTTCTTCTTTTTTTATACTTGTTTTGTATTGAAAAGATAATTGAGGAAACTCCTTTTCAAGTTGGCTAATAACAAAACGTGAAATTTTTCCAACTTTTATTTCGTGTGATTTTGCTTCAGCCCCAAATATACCAACTACACCTTTAGACTCTTTATGTTGATTCGTTAATCTTTTCGATTGATTTTTTTTAGGCATAATGTATCTTTTCCTTGCTTAAATTTTTCACTTTCTGCTACAGGTAATGTATCTATAACGAAAGATTATACGGAAACTTTCAGCAAACCCTAATTCAACCTTTTGCTCCTGTACTTTTAGCAGCACAAGAGCAAAGTTGAAAATAAAAATTAATAACTGTCCTCATCGGTGATAACTTCCACGGGAATCACTTCTTCTAACACTTTTTCCTGCATTTCTTGGCGACGAATCGGTATTTTGGTTTTTTCCAATTCCGGTAAAGCGACTAATTCCCGTTGTTTTTCCCGGACGGTATTGGGTAACAACATCGGTAAAGGTTCGGGGGTTTCTAACCAGTAGCTGGCTACCGGTAGGGTATGTTCTAAATCCTCCAATAAACGGGGAATAATCATCACCGCGTGCAGTTCACCGATTTTCTCCGCTTCCCGCATTCCCGCATCAATGGCCACGGCCACATTAGCGACGGAACCCCGGATAATGGCCGTACACAAACCATCCCCAATTGTTTCGTAGGAAGCTAACTGCACATCGGCCGATTTTAACATTGCATCGGCTGCCCCCACCATAGCGGGAAAACCGCGGGTTTCCAAGAGACCGATCGACATATTGCTCAGTTTGCTGAAACCCCGTTGACTTTGGGCAATTTCGGCTAAACGGCTACCAATTGGGAAAATTACCTCTAAATTGGGCATCGGTCGGGGAATAACCGATTTAGATACCAATTGTCCGAACTGTGCGGCGGTTTTTGCCCCTTCTTCCACTGCTAACCGCACATCGGCAATATTACCACGCACGATCGCTGTACAGTGACCACCGCCAATTTTTTCGTAACCCACGAGGGTAACTTCTGCTGATTTTAGCATCATATCCGCCGTCCCGACGATCGCCGGAAAGCTGAGGGTAGAGACTAAACCCAAGGCGCTATCTTTGGGGTGACGCTTGGTTTTCATCGTCCTTTGACCGGGGTTAGTTGGGGACGAGGGGGGAATGCTTCCATTAACTCTTAATCTAGACATTGAAGATAAACTTGCCCTAACAGGTACGAAGGGGGTGATTGTCAGCTATCCTGTTACTATCTAGTCTATCCTGTTAACCTTAATTGCTATTGAAGATTTTTGAGGGATTAGATAAATTTTAGTTATTGTAGCTTGATCAAGTTGTCTATGACAGAACAGCCTCGCAGTACAGATGATCGAATCAGCGAAACGGAAGCGACCGAATTAATGCGATCGCTGCTTCATAAGGAAGGAAATTGGGTGAATTGGGGGCAAAAATGTCAAAAACTGCAAAAAGCTGGCTACGATTCCCAGTTAATCTTTGAACAAACGGGTTTTCAAAATGCCCAACAAAATTTAATTATTGTCGCTGCCCAAGTTTTTGAGAGTTTAATCAAAGCGGGGGCAGCTGAAGATTTATTAAGTTACTACATCGGTCCGCGCAGTGATGTGCTATACGAATTGCGGATTCTCAACCAAGAACAAAGATTGGGGGCAGCGAAGTTAGCGGCAGAAAAAAGGATTGAGGTGGCTGAAGCACACGATATCGCCAAAGCTATCCAAGATTTTTCCCGTTTATCCCAGATTCCCAGTGAATTTACTCGTCATCCTGGAGATGCGATCGCTTATCAGTGTTGGAAACGGGGCAAACAAAAGCGAGATTTAGCCGAAAGAGCGAAATTAATCGCTAAAGGGTTGAAATTTGCCCATTCTGACTCGGCCAGACAGGCGATCGAGTCTTTACTGCAAGATTTTACCGTTACTCCCACCCGTAGCGCACCTTTGCTACCCGTCCATCGTTTACAGGATGAGGACGAATTAGCCAGAATTATTCCTTTAGTAGGAAGATTTCCGGTGACGGTAACTGATATAAAACACACAGAAAGTTTGAGCGTCGAGGAACCTTTTCGACTGGTAACGGTGGGGGATAAACAAACGATTGTGCCTCTCCCCGGTTGGCAAGCAATTCTCAAAGCGATCGATCCTATAGCTATTTTATGGCCTAGCGATCAATTACCTCGATCGATTGCCACCAGATCCGAAGAAGTTTTATTAGTGATCGATCGAGTTTTGGCCGAATGGGACGTGAACAATTATTATCTGGTAGAGAGAGATAATTCCGTCTCTTTACAATGGTTTGATAGTCCCCCCGATGTCACCATCTTAGGTCAATTAGTCTTGATTTTAAGAGCCAAAAATATCCTCGATGAAAAAAACATCACCGAACCCTGGCAAATGGACGACTAAATCAGTGATCAGTTATCAGTAAACAGTGATCAGGTTTAAGCTATTAGTTATGAGTGGGAATAAGAAAATAGATAAACTGATCACTGAATCGAATAAAACTGGTCACTGCTAACTTGTAGCTGACAGCATAACTTAAGAAACTAAGAGACATTTTTAAAGTAAAAAGTAAAAAGGGAAAACCTACTTTCAAGAAAACACTGGAACAGACAACAGGCAAATGTTCACTGACAACTGATAACTGACAACTGATAACTGATAACTGATAACTGATAACTGATAACTGAATATATGCGTGCAGTAATTTGTGGATATTATGGGAGAGGAAACGGAGGAGATGAGGCATTATTAGTGTCTCTATTGCAGATGTTGCCCTCAGCAATTAAACCTATTGTTTTGTCAAATAATCCCAGAGAAACCAGTCAACGTTATGGAGTGGAAACCTGTCCTAGTAGGGATTGGTGGCAAGTTTTTCAAACTATGAAAAAAGCGGATATATTTATCTGGGGTGGCGGCAGTTTAATGCAGGATGTCACCAGTTTTGCCAGTCCAATTTATTACGGTGGTTTAATGGCTTTTGCTCAATTATTGGGCTTAAAAACTATTGCTTGGGGGCAGGGAATTGGACCATTAAATAGACCTTTTACCCGTTGGTTAACCAAAAAAGTTTTACAAAAATGTAGTTTAGTTACTGTGCGCGATGATACTTCGGCTCATTTAGTCGCCAATTGGGGTATTCATCCCATTGTTGCCCCCGATCCAGTATGGGCTTTAGACGCTCAATCAGTCAAGGGATTATCGGATTTACCCGCCCCAAGAATCGCCGTCAATTTACGTCCCCATCCCCTATTAACCCCGGCAAAATTAGATAAATTAACCCGAGCTTTAATTGATTTACAAACCAGCACGGGGGCGTTTATTCTCTTAGTCCCTTTTCAAAAGTCGCGGGATTTGCCCCTCTGTGAAGCTGTAGCCCGTCAATTAACGGAAAATCATCAAATCATTAGTTTAGAGGATCCAAGACAGTTAAAGGGCTTATTTCGCGGAGTAGAAATGGTGATCGGAATGCGCTTTCATAGTTTAATTATGGCCGCGGCAGAAGATTGTCGTTGTTTTGCCCTTAGTTATGATCCGAAAGTGTCGCGATTAATTGCCGAAGTACCGATGCCGGGTTGGGAATTAGATCAGTTACCAGAGGCAGTTAATGATATTAGTACCGCTTGGATTGATTTTTATGCCAATGGAGAGGGATTAACCAGCGATCGCAAACATTTTTTAATCGATCGAGCTTTAATTCATCGAGAAATTTTATCTAGATTGGTGAGCTAATTTTTATCGAAAATTTGGGTTAAAACCCCGTCGTTTTACGACGGCTTTTCTTGATCTTTAATAGAGCATCTGAGAACTTCCAGGGTTGCACCTCTCAGTTATCAGTTATCAGTTATCAGTTATCAGTGGGTAAGTCATCAGTTATCAGATGTGAGTTTTTAAGTGTGCAGTATTA
>NZ_SFBY01000021.1:0-14766 GCF_007095505.1 Microcystis sp. M_QC_C_20170808_M3Col | reverse complement strand
AATAAAGCTTATTAAAAGAATAAGTTATGGATTTACCAATTTTGAACATCTTCGACTTAAGCTGTTTGCTTGCTTTAATTCATAACAAAAATTAACACACGAAAACCAGAAGAGCCAAAAAATACGTCGAGAACCAAAACTCCCCAAAAGTGGAAAGGCTACTGCGTTAGTTTCATTCTGGTCGCGATTCATCTCCCGTTAACCGCTACGCAGTTTAACGGGAGTCCTCTCGCGACCTTGAGATAGGGGTGAGGGGTGGGGCAGATTTTTCAGGGATCGGTAAACAGTAAACAGTGAAAATACTCCTCACCTAATACCGCTTACCGATCACCGATAACTTAATTATTGGCCATTACCCAATTAACTAGAGTGCGGACGGGAAAACCGGTGGCCCCGGAATTATTAACGCCATTTTCTTTATCGGACCAGACCGGTCCTGCGATATCTAGGTGGAGCCAGGGAGTATTATTAATGAATTGCTTCAAAAATAAAGCGGCTGTAATGGAACCGCCGGGGCGCGGGCCGGTGTTTTTCATATCGGCAATTTGAGACTTCATCCCCTCGAAATATTTTTCTTCTAGGGGCATTGGCCAGAATTTTTCGCCGGCTAATTTAGCGGCCTCTTGGAGTTGAACAGTGAGACTCTCATCGCTACTCCATAAACCGGCGATATCGTCCCCCAAAGCGATGACACAGGCCCCGGTTAAAGTGGCTAGATCCACGATCGCATCCACCTCTAATTTTTCCGCAAAAACCAAGCCATCGGCTAGGGTTAATCGTCCCTCGGCATCGGTGTTATTGACTTCAATAGTTTTGCCATTAGAAGCGGTTAAAATGTCCCCGGGGTGCATAGCGCGACCACTAATCATATTTTCTGTAGCCGGACAGATAAAGTGTACTTCCACTTCTGGCTGTAATTGGGCGATCGCCTTGGCTGCGCCTAGGGTAGCGGCACCACCCCCCATATCCATTTTCATGGTTTCGATGCCACTGCCGGCCCCTTTAATATTCAAACCGCCGGAATCAAAGGTTAAACTTTTGCCGACGATTGCTAGTTTACGTTTCGGGGTTCCTTGGGGTTTATAGATTAAATGAAGGAATTTCGGGGGAATATCCGAGGCTTTGGCTACTCCTAAGAAGGCTCCCATGCCCAAGCTTTCGCATTCTTCCTGTTCCAGAATTTTGAGACTTAATCCGTATTCGGCGGCAATTTGCTCGGCGGTGGCTGCCATGGTCAGGGGGGTGACGGTGTTAGCGGGAGCATTGACTAATTCTCTGGCCAGAATCACTCCAGAACAGATTTGCTCGGCTTTGGCGATCGCCGATGATTGTTCTCCTAAACCCAATAACTCGACGGTTTCTAATTTGGCTCCTTTTTCCTCTTTAGTGGACTTGAAGCGGTTATCCTGATGAGTGGCCAGCAGCAGCCCTTCCGTGATTGCTCCCGCAGTGGCGAACTGATCGGCAACTACCGGTAAACTGATGGCCAGAGCTTGGCTTTTTTGTTGTTTGGCCAGACGAGCGATCGCAGCAGCCGCTAGACGCAGGGTTTGCAGGCCGAAATCAGTAGTTTTTCCCAATCCCACCAGGATTAATTTGCGAATCGGACCTCCACCACCTAGACGAGTCGCCGCACTGCTGCCTAATTTTCCCTCGAATTCCGTCTCGGAGATGAGATCCTCTAGGGTTCCCCCTAGTTTATCGTTCAATTCTGCCAATTCTCCTGCAATCTCGATGGCTCCTTCTGGTAAACCTAGGGCTAAAGTATCTCCTGTCCAAGTAAGGAGCGAGGTGTCAGTCGATCGAATATCCATTCTTTATCTCGATAATTCTTTGCAAAATGCTTCTATTAATCACTATACTGTAAGCTCTATCAGTTATCATCGATCATCTATTCAGGCCTACTGGCTCCCTGTCAAGAATCAAGGTCTAGCCAAAATCATTATCTAAAAATGTCGGGTTCAAGACCCTCTCTTTTCAAATCACTAGATAAATAGTTAGCGGTTGGCAAGCTAGGAAATCGAACCTAGAAATTGTCGATGTGATCGTGTACTACAGAGTTTCTCTCGCCATTAAGATAACTGCTATAATGTATTCGCTAACTCTAAGTGGTCGAGCAAAATTAAAGTTAACCGTGAGGCAAGGGAATAACCCAGAGGCAATAGTCAAGGCTCTCAGCTTTATTAATGTTTCTTGATACAAATGTATTTGTTGAGAGGGTTTCCGAGGAAATATGAAGTGTAAACTGATTAGGCATTGTTCCTGATTCCTGATCCTGACTGGGGATAACTGCCATGGGTTCTACTACTTAGAAAAAAATTATCAAGTTTGTATTGATCGCTCAAGGAGAAATTTTTATGGAAATATCTCGTCCTAATCAAGCAGAATTAACCGCAGAAGAACAACAGGAACTAGAAAAGTTGCGAGCTATTATCGAACAGGCTAGTGTTGATGGCGTGATCACTCAAGGGGAAAGGGAAAGAATCGCCCTAGCTATGAGGTCTGATGGTAAAGTGACCCTAGAAGAATTAGAGTTAGTCAGAACTTTAATTACCGAAAAAGTCACCAAAGGGGAATTAGTTCTTGATTATCTTTAAGTAGTCGCACAAAATTAAATTCACACTCTGGAAAATCGGATAAAAAAAAAGACGGGGTGAAAACCCCGTCCTATTTGCTAAGAATTATGACAAATCCTTGACTTGTGATACTAATTGTGCTACCACATCTTGAGCGCTACCAAAGAGCATAAAAGTTTTGGGATTGTAGAATAATTCGTTTTCTACCCCGGCAAAACCCGATCGCATACTCCGCTTAATCACGATCGTGTGCTGTGCCTTATCCACGTCGAGAATCGGCATTCCATAAATCGGACTAGCCTTATCGTGACGGGCAGCGGGATTAACCACATCATTCGCCCCAATAATTAACGCCACATCGACGCGCTCAAACTCAGGATTAATATCATCCATATCGTAGAGTTGGGGATAGGGAACATTAGCTTCGGCCAGTAATACATTCATGTGACCGGGCATTCTTCCCGCCACGGGGTGAATAGCATATTTAACCTCAACGCCATTTTTTTCCAACTGTTCAGCCAATTCTCGCACCGCGTGTTGTGCTTGGGCCACCGCCATGCCGTAACCTGGTACAATCACCACAGAACGCGCATAACCGAGCATCATTGCCCCTTCTTCTGAATCGATGGCATGAACCGATTTATCAAGGCTAGAAGTGGCGCTCGCTTTGCCCCCGGCACTAGCACCTGTACCAAATGCCCCAAATAGTACACTAGCCAGCGATCGATTCATGGCTTTACACATGATCTGAGTCAGGATAATCCCCGACGCACCCACCAAAGCACCGGCGATGATCAGCATACTATTCATCAGGATAAAACCGACTACACTAGCGGCAATCCCCGAAAAAGAGTTTAAGAGGGAGATAACCACGGGCATATCGCCGCCGCCGATGGGAAGCACGAATAAAGCCCCAAAAATTAGGGAAAGTACCACCAAGGTCAGGAAAACATCGATCGAGGTGGGATCAAAAAAGAGATAGACACTACCCCCTAAAAAGGTGAGTAGCAAGAGAATGTTAAAGGGTTGTTGGAAAGGAAAAGTTACGGGCGCACCAGTGATTAATTCCTGTAATTTGGCAAAAGCGAGGACACTACCGGTAAAAGTGACACCACCGATCAATACACCCAAAATAGCGATCAGTATCGAGTCAAAGGCAATATTTTCACCACTTTGCAGTAAACGCCAGTATTCGCCAATGGCAATTAAAGCACTAGCCGCGCCGCCTAAACCGTTAAAAATCCCCACCATTTGGGGCATAGCTGTCATCGGGACTTTTTGCGCCGAAACTAAGCCGATAATCGAGCCAATCACCAGCGCCACGGCGATTAAACCATAGCTGAGGATTTCTTGATTGATTAAGGTGGCAATAATGGCGATTAGCATCCCGATGGCGGCCAGAAAATTGCCTTGACGGGCGGTAGCGGGGGAAGATAATTGTTTAAGACCGATGATAAATAAGATGGCGGCGAGTAGATAGGATAACTCGATCCCTGTGGTAAGGGCATTATTCATGATTTAGCCTCTTTTTTCTTGAACATTTGCAGCATTCGATCGGTAACGACAAAACCACCGACCACGTTAACCATCGCCAAAATAACGGCAATTAACCCTAAAATTACGGTTAATTCGTGCCAATCCGTGCCTCCGGCGATGAGGAGCGCACCAACAACGGCGATACCGGAAATTGCATTCGCTCCCGACATCAGGGGTGTATGGAGAGTGGGAGGAACTTTATTGATCACCTCGAAACCGACAAAGGAAGCGAGGACAAATACCACTAAAGCGGTTAAAAGTTGGGCAGTCATTGGTTAAGTAAAAAGGGGATGGGGGATAGGGGATGGGGGATAGGGGATAGGGGATAGGGGATGGGGGATGGGGGCTAGGGGATGGGGGATGGGGGATGGGGGATGGGGGATGGGGGATGGGGGATAGGGGTTAGGGGATGGGGGATAGGGGATAGGGGATGGGGAGAAAAAGCTGATAGCTAAAAAGCCGATAACTGTTCACTGAGGGCGGATTTAATGCGTTGGTTGCGGATTTCGCCGGCGTGGGTGACACAGGCGCTATCAATGATGTCATCGGCAAAATCGAGGTTTAAACTGCCGTCTTTGCTGACTAGAAGTTGTAGCAGCATTTGCAGGTTTTTGGCGTACATCTGGCTGGCATTGGTGGCCACTGTGGCAGGAAGATTAACGGCTCCGACGATTTTGACCCCATTAACGATGATTTCTCGTCCCGGTTGGGTGTAGGCGCAATTTCCGCCCTGTTCCGCCGCTAAATCAACGATTACCGACCCCGGTTTCATGGTGGCGATCATTTCTTTGGTGACTAGCAGCGGGGCCTGTTTCCCCGGTACTTGGGCGGTGGTAATCACCACATCGGCTCGCTTAATTGGTTCCGTTAGGGCTTGACAAATGCGCTCCTGTGTGCTAAGAGAAACCTCTTTGGCGTAACCGTTATCGGCGACGGTATCTTCTTCTAGGGGCATTTCAATAAATTTCGCCCCGACACTCTGCACTTCTTCTTTGACTTGGGGACGAATATCAAAAGCCTCCACCACTGCCCCCAAACGGCGGGCGGTAGCGCAAGCTTGCAATCCAGCAACTCCTGCCCCCAATACCAGCACTTTGGCCGGGGCGATCGTACCGGCGGCGGTAGTCATCATCGGGAACATTTTCGGCAGCCCAACGGCGGCGAGGAGTACTGCTTTGTAACCGGCGAGGTTAGCCTGAGAGGAGAGGGCATCCATGCTCTGGGCGCGACTACTGCGGGGAATTAATTCCATGCTCAAAGCTGTAATCCCGCGCTCGGCTAATTTGGCAATGCGCCGGGGCTGACGCAGGGGATCGAGAAAGCCGATGAGGATACCTCCACTTTTCAGGCGATCGATCTCGCTATCGCTAGGAGGGGCGACTTTGAGAATAATATCGGCAGTTTCATAGATATATTCGCTGTTTTCGCTCAGGGCGGCTCCCACGGCACTATAGGCACTATCGGCAAAGTTAGCGCTAATTCCCGCCGTATTTTGGACAATTACCTCAAATCCCGCCTTGACTAAACGGGCGACGGTATCTGGCACTAGCGCCACCCGCGCCTCGCCTTGGTCACTTTCTTTGATTATGCCGATTTTCATGGCTGGGTTTCTCCTTAATAAGTCCTTCTCTTGTCCTATGCTGTTAGGGTAAGGGTTTCGTTAAATGCGATCGATCCCTTGGGATAATTTCGAGTCAAAATTGCTTTTCACTTCCATCCTAGCTATCCTCACCTTTCTGGCTCTTTTTCGGGGTAAATCTTAGGATTATCTTCAGAATTAAAGGGTTTTGAGCGGCATTGCTTGGGAATTTTTACCTAGTGATGAGGTACAAGTTTTTCGTTTTATGGAATTCCGAAACGGTTAACAGTAGCCGGTCTTCGGTCGTAGATACCCGATTAGGTTATACTTCATGTTGATGATAAAGGCTGTAATAGGTCTCGACAATCTCAAAGTTTTACAGTTCTTTTAACTTCGATCGCAATTCCTCTAATTCTGCATCTACTGCTGAATCCCTGACGGTGTTTGCTGGAGGTAAATCGCGTTGATTAGAAGTTGTACCGGGTAATACTCCCCCAGACATTTGTGCTTTTAGCAGTGCTAATTCATCATCCACATCGCTCAATTCACCGTAAGCTTGACTAGGGGCTTCTAACTCGATAAATTTTGCTTCCATGCGCTCAAAAGCTGAACGGTAAATACTATTGTTCCCATTCTTAAAAATAGTTAAGTTTTTTTGCAAATTATCGACTTGAGTTTTAATTTGTTCGATCTGACTTTTGATGATATTGGCGATATTAATATGATTCTCTTTTTGTCTAAAAGCTTCTCTAACAAGGGAATAATCTACTTTAGATATAGTGTAAAGCTTGTATACTAAGGCTTTGAGTTTTTGTTAGATTGATATTTATCAACTTTAGAGCATTGCTGGGCAGAGAGGGAGCTTGAGGAATTTTCTACAGTGTAAGTTCGGAAGAACCCTAATTTAGCTCTCCTGTCCCATTTTAAAATTTCAGCTAGTTCTTCATTATATTGTTGTTCGGCTCTTTTTTGTAAAGTGATTATTTCAGTAATGTCTAATCTTGGTAATTTCTTTTCGATTTCTATCCCGTCCAATTCGCCATAAATTGGTCTAACTTTTTCCTCTAGGGACTCAAAAGCTGCTAGGTTAATTCTAGTATCTATACTGTCGAGAGTTTGTTCGTTAAGTTTTCTTTCTAAAATTGGCAATTTTTCTTTCAGTTTATCAACTTGGATATTCAGGTTTTCCAGTTGATTTTTAATAATATTTGCGGTATTAATGTGATTTTTTTTATGTCTAAGAGCTTCTTTTGCCAGAAAATCATCACCTTTATCTAGAGAGAGTTTAACTCTTTTTTCCCATTTTAAAACCTCAGCTTGTGCTTGGCTGTACTGTTGTTCGGCTCTTTTTTGTAAGGCAATTACTTCGATAATTGAGGAACGTAAATTAGATAAATCATCCTGCATAATAGTAATTGTTAATTATGACTAGCAATTAATATTTCCTATCTCAACAACAAAACTAATAAATAGAGACGTACCATAGATGATACGTCTCGATGCGCTCAAAGTTTTACAGTTCTTTTAACTTCGATCGCAATTCCTCTAATTCTGCATCCACTGCCGAATCCCTGACGGTGGTTGCTTGGGGTAAAGTGGGTTGACTAGAAGCTGTACCGGGTAATGCTCCCCCGGACATTTGTGCTTTTAGCAGTGCCAATTCATCATCCACATCGCTACCGGATTCTAGTGCAGCGAATTGATTTTCGATGCCGATGCCACCCAATTCACCGTAAGCTTGACTACGGGCCTCTATCTGCACAACTTTTTCTTCCATGCGCTCAAAAGCGGACATGGAACTACTGGTATCGATACTGCCGAGGGTTTTTTGGAGTTCTTCGTTAGCTTTTGCGGCTCTGGAGCGAGCTACTAACATATTTTTCTTGGTTTTTGCCTCAGAAATCTTACTTTCGAGCGCGATCAAGTTTTTTCTCAGACTATCTACCTGTACCGTTTGCTGATCCAGTTGATTTTTGAGAATGGCGGCGGTTTCCGTGAAATCTTTCTTGCGTTTAAGAGCTTCCCGGGCGAGAGTTTCATCCCCTTTAGAAAGGGCTAATTTGGCTCTTTGTTCCCATTTAACCGCTTCTGACTGGTCTTTGCTGTATTTTTGTTCTGTTTGTCGTTGTTCGGCGATCGCTCTAGCGACCGCTTGACGTACCTGTACTAGATCCTCTTGCATATCACTGACAGCTTGCTCCAGCATTTTTTCTGGATCTTCAGCCTTGCTCACCATATCATTGAGGTTAGCTCGGACAACTCGGCTAAGGCGATCGAATAAACCCATGACGCTCTTGTTCCTCTCGGTGTGTACTAAATCAGTTAACTGTTCTTAAAATTTCCCATGTTGCCTAACGGCTTATTCTTTAATATAAACCACGAGAGCTAGGTTAGGGGATAGGGTATTAGGGTATTGGGGTATTGGGGTATTGGGGTTTTAGTTGAAATTTTCCCATCTTGCCCGCAACGCACAGGAATTGTTCTCCCATCTCCCATCTCCCATCTCCCCACTTCCCACTTCCCACATTACCCATCCAAGTTTTCTTGTTTTAACTTGAGTAATTCGGCTTCAATTTGTTTTTGTCCCTCCAAATCTTGGAATTGTCGCTCTAAGGGGTCTTTATACCCGATTAAATCGGCTTGGGATTCGGCTTCTAAGACTTTTGCTTCTAATTTCTCGAAAATAGTCCCCATCTGACTGCTGTTCAAACTGCCCATAATTTCTTGGGCTTTTTGACTGGCACTCGCCGATCGCAATCTGGCCACATAAAGGCTTTTCTGTGCTTTCATCTCAGCATATTTGCGTTCAATTGTCAAGAGTTCTTTCTTTAACTTTTGTATAATAGCCGTTTGTTGTTGCAGGGAGGTTTGTAGGGGGGCGATCTGACTTTGATAGGTTTGCCATTGGCTGAGAGCTTGGCGGGCGAGTTCCTCGTTACCGTGATTTAGGGCTAATTGGGCGCGTTCGTGCCAAGTTTGGGCTGCTTTTTCCTGTTGTTGTCGTTGGCGCTCGGTGCGTTTCTGGGTAGCGACGGCTGCCGCCAGGGCTTGTCGCATTTGCATCAATTCCCCTTCCATCTCCAAGATCGCCTTTTCCAGTAGTTTTTCTGGATCTTGATTTTCCTGAATCAGACTATTGACTTGGGCGCGAATTGCTTGGCCCATGCGCTCAAACAAACCCATTGCCGTCCTCCCGATAGAAACCCTAATAGTTTACCGAAGTGCCGCTCCTATCAATAATGATAGAACTAGGGACGGGGGACTGGGAGGGGTCGGCTGTTTCTGAAGGTGCCGGACTACTGGGAGAAGGGGATGCTTGTAATTCTGGCGGTAACTGTTTCATTAACTCCGTGGCATCCTGTCGGTTTTGATTAGCCAGACGACGGGCTTTTTCCCGTTGAAAAAAGGGTAAATTAGCTGGTGATTCTTCTCTTTGACGCAATTCCTCCAACATTCGTTCGTTAATGATCGCGGTCGAGGGGGCAGGGGTGACTTGGGGTGGTGGTGGCGGTGGTGCGGAAACTAGGGAAGATACTGGCGGGGTACTGGGGGAAGTGGGGGCGACGGGTAAAGATTGCTTGATCTTACTGACGGGTAATTGATGGGCCGGCATTGGGGACGGTGGCGGATTTGGCGGTAAGAGGGCATTAGTCGGATTTATAGCGGTGGGGGGACTCTGAACCACTGGTGGGGCGGTAATATTAGTTATCGGGCTGGTTTTAAGGGGAGGAGCGGCAATATTAACGATCGGACTGGTTTGAGGAGTTTTCTGTACTGGACGAGCGATCGCTATCAATCGATCGAGGTGGCGGGAGTTATTTTGGCGCTGCTCGAGGGGGGAATTCTCAGCTTTCCTCGGGTTGGGGGTAGTATTGGTTAGCCATTGATTGAGACTGAGGAGACTATTAGCAATTAAAAAGATCACCATTGCCTGGATACCCCAAGGGGTAAAAAAGACATCTTTAGCTTGGGGATAGACGTTAATGACAGCAGCTTCTAGGTATTCTGGTTCCCGAGCGGGATCGATGGCTGAACTGGGTTGATGGACGATCGAGAGAGGGGAATCTTGGGGGGATGGGGAGCGATCGGATTTCATGGCGGATATCTAAGGATATTAAAGGTTATGCTGAAAAGTTAGGGGGTTTTTTCGTCCTAGTCTAACGTGGTATTCCCTAGATTTTCCCTATGTCTTTACATTCTCTTGACAAAATTTTGGCGGTTATTACTCAACAGGCGGGTTGGGAAGAATATCGCCACTATGATCAAGTGCTGCAATTGTGGCCAAAAATTATTAATCCCCGTCTGCTTGAGCAAACCCGGCCTTTTTCCCTGAGTCGCGGGGTTTTATCGGTGGCTACCAGTAGCGCCGCTTTAGCACAGGAATTGTCTTTACAACGCTATAGCTTATTAAAACGGCTTAATAGTCAGTTAGAGACTCCCTTGAGCGATATCCGCTTTTCTGCTGCCCGTTGGCAGCAGGATAGTCAGTTAATTCCGCTAGAAGCGATCGCACCTAATTCCCTCAGAGATCATCCTAGCTATGTCACCCCGGAGAAACCGCCAGAAAATCCCCAGCAACCGGACATTTTAGAGACTTGGAGCCAGAAAATACGTCATAGAACCCGATCCTGGCCAATTTGCCCTCGTTGTCAGTCTCCCACTCCCTCCGGAGAGCTTGAGCGTTGGCAATGTTGTGCTTTTTGTTTTGCCCAGTCGGGCGGGGTAAAAGATTCAATTTTTTTATAGTATTGTGGAAAGAGTGGTTTTGAGTCAGGAATCAATTGGCCGATCTTTTCTGTCTTAATTGAACCTGTATTCATCAATTCTATCGAGCTAAGGCTTGATCCCCGTTCTGTTATTGCTGATACTAGACCCAATAACCTCGGCCACAACTGAGTTGAAATCTTCAGTTTTGAGACAGTGCTGCTTTTTGCAAAGTAACTATTAAAAGATTCTAAAAATAAAATTTTTTTTGGGGATCACTAAAAACTATATGGCATATCAGTTCTAGCTGTGGTAGTCAGGAAAATACCCTTGGCACAGGGTAGGACAATATTACACAGAGCGAAAAGAGAGTCATCCCTTGAGTTCCTTATAATCATCTTCCTTTTAAAGCCAAACCATGCAAGCCGCAAACTTTCTTACCTCTTCCTGTCGATACTGCCGATACTATCAAACCCAAGGTCGGCGCGGTGGCACTTGTCAACAACTAGATGTTCCCGTCGAAGCTCATTGGAAAGCCTGCGCTCTAGCGATGCCTCCTTTTAGCACTGAATGGCAACAACTCAATCGGGTGGTTAGTTTAGAACAGTCTCTAGAATTAACCTGTGCAGTGTCGCCAACTCCCGTGGTGGTTTCCCCTCGTCGTCATGCTCCCCGACAACCGATCGCGGTTTAGAAGATCTGGGGCCTAAACAGGAGCAAAAAATTGGCGTTGCCCATTCAAAATTTGAATTCACCCTCCCACATCTTTTAGAGTGCTATTTTTGAGATAATAGATAGGTTAATTGCCAAGATAAAGCTGGAAAAGGCGAGAGGCAGTCGGCAGGAGTCAGGAGTCAGGAGATTATTTTTATTTATTCTCCCCCGCACCCCACACCCCACACCCCACACCCCACTTCCCGATAATTAATGTCGCCAGAATGCCCCCGATGACTTCTAATCATCCCCTGAAAATTGGTATAGTTGGGACGGGGTTCGCCGCTCAACGTCGCGCTGAAAGCTTGCAAGCGGATGATCGCGCCCAGCTTTTGTATGTTAGCGGTAATAGTGCCGAATCGATCGCTAATTTCTCGCAAAAATACCAAATTTCTGCCCTAGATTCGGCAGTAAGCCTGGCCAGCCATCCCGATGTCGATCTGATTGTCGTTGCCAACGTTAATCAGGCCCATGCCTCGATCGCCCGTACTGCCTTAAAATCCGGTAAGCACGTTATCGTCGAGTATCCCCTGGCTTTCCACCCGGCAGCGGCAGCAGAATTAATCACCTTAGCCGAAACCGAGAACAAATTACTGCACGTCGAACATATTGAACTTTTGGGGGGACTGCATCAAACCCAACAGCAGTATTTAGCCACCCTCGGCAATATCCACCTAGCCCGTTATACCACGATCGCCCCCGGCAGACCGGCACCCCGGCGCTGGACATTTCATCGGGATTTATTCGGTTTTCCTTTGATCGCTGCCCTTTCTCGTATCCATCGCTTGACTAATTTATTTGGGGAAGTGGAGTCCGTATCCTGTCATTGTCGTTATTGGAATGCCCCGGAATCCGATTATTTTCTGGCCTGTTTGTGTGAGGCGCAGTTATTATTTAAAAATGGCTTAATTGCCGAAGTTACCTACGGCAAAGGGGAAGTTTTTTGGCAGAATGAGCGAACTTTCACTATTCATGGCGAGGGGGGTAGCTTAATTTTTGAAGGGGAAACAGGGCAGTTAATTAATAGTGAAGGTAGCCAAGCTTTAGAAGCGGAAACCCGTCGCGGTCTTTTTGCCAAAGATACCGCCATGGTACTAGATTATCTGTTCGATCGGGTTCCTCTCTATGTTACTCCCCAAGCCAGTCTTTATGCCCTAGAAGTGGCCTATGCTGCCTATCAATCTTCCTTGTCGGGAAAAACAGTTTTTCTCTCGGCCAATTAAACCGACTTAGACTTTTTGAATTAACTTTCTGCCTAGTAAACCCTGGGGACGAACTAACAACATAATAAAGAGAATAGCAAAAGCGATCGCCTCTCGATAACCAGAATATTCTGCCGGAACAAAAGCTTCGGCAATACCCAATAATAAACCACCGATGACCGCTCCGGGGATACTTCCCAATCCCCCTAAAACGATCACTCCTAAACCTTTTAATCCGAAAGCAATACCGAAATAGGGACCGGCGATACTAACACTAGAACCGACTAAAGTTCCTGCTAAACCTGCCAAGGCACCACTAATAAAAAAGGTAATCACGATAAATTTTTCGGGATTGATCCCCAACAAACTGGCAGTGGTGACATCTTCAGCTACCGCTTGTAAAGCTTTGCCCATTTTGGTAAAATTAACCCAATAAGTCAGTAAAGCTACCATCACTGCTGAAACCAGAAAAATAATCATCTGAATTGTGCGAATTGCCACGGGGCGAGCGGCTGTACCAAAATTAATTGCGGGGGGAAGATTGCCATAAATCCCATCGGGAAAAGTATAAATTTCTGCCCCGAATAAGTATTGAATGACATTGACAATCACCAAGGCTGCCCCTAGGCTAGAAACCAGAGTTAAGAGAGAATCGGAACCCCGTACCCGGAGGGGTTTAAAGGCCAATCTTTCCAGAAGAACCGAGGTGAAACCTGAAAGGATACAGCCTAGCAAAAGTGCCAAAAAAAAGGGTAAGGAAAAGGGTAATTTGGCATTAGCCAATAAACCATTAAAACCGAAAACTCCCCCCGCTAGAGCGTAGGTAAAATAGGCACCGAGGGTAAAAATTGCGCCATGGGCAAAATTGATAATCCCTAAAATGGAAAAAATCAAAGTGTAACCGAGGGCAAAAATAGCATAGACACTACCGATCGATAAACCGTTTAAAACCTGTTGAAAAATCGTTACTAGATCCATTGTCAGGGTTAGCTAGGGTGACTTTTGATTATAACTGACGGTCGCCACCACATCTGGTAAAGGACGCTGCAGTTTATATAACCAGAATAAACCGAAAATACCGATAGCGATCGCCACTAAACTAATTATTTGCGCCATTTTCAGAGGCCCAAACATTAAACTATCGGTGCGTAGCCCCTCGATCCAGAATCTACCTAGACTGTAGGCGATAAAATAGACTAGGGTAAGGGTGCCAATTTTTAATTTACTAGGGGATTTTAAACCCCAGAAAAATAGATAGATGAGTAGGGCAAAAACTCCCAGATTCCAGAGAGATTCGTAGAGAAAAGTGGGGTGAAAATAATCGACGGCGATATATTCTAAAGGACGACTAGCGGGAGGAATAAACAACTTCCAAGGTAAATTAGTCGGACTGCCAAAAGCTTCCGAATTAAAAAAGTTACCCCAACGTCCAATCGCTTGACCGAGAATAACTGAAGGTGCCACCAGATCGAGTAATTGCCAAAGAGAAACCCGATTAACGCGGGCAAAGATTAGGGCTGCCAGCAAACCCCCGATAATTGCCCCGTGAATAGCGATACCTCCCTTCCAAATGGCGATAATATCAGCAGGATTTTGCGCGTATTCTTGCCACTGAAAGAGAACATAGTACAGACGGGCTGCAGGTATAGCCCCCACTACTAACCAAATGGCCAAATCAGCGATTAAATCCGGATCGATCGCTCTTTTTTGGGCGAGGTACTGGGAGAGGGTGACACCCAATAATACCGCCATAGCGATGAGAAATCCATACCAGCGCACCGAAATTGGTCCGATCTCCCAGAGGACGGGGCCGGGAGACTGAAAGACAAAACCTAAGAGCATAAAATTATTAAGAATAAAAAATTTTATCTTTCCTATAGTATCTTATGCTATGATGAAATACGGTGACATATTTGCGGATGTGGCGGAATTGGTAGACGCGCTAGATTTAGGTTCTAGTGTCTTTGATGTGTGGGTTCGAGTCCCTCCATCCGCATTAACCCTGGGGTCGATGAAGTGTAACCTAATTTGGTATTGACGACTGACGACCCAAAAGGAAAACTTGTTAATTTCCATTTTTGAGACTCCGATTCGGGAAATTGGTATTGTAAAGTTTCAATACAAATATAGTCAGATATAGTCAGGCATGGTAATATATAGACATGAAACTATCAGACTATGCAAAAAAAGCAGGAATAAGTTATCGAACGGCTTGGAGATGGTGGAAACAAGGGAATTTAACAGGTTATCAATTGCCTTCTGGTACAATTATCATAACGGATGACAACCATTCAAAACCCGACTTGATAGCTTGCATTTATGCAAGAGTTTCCAGTGCCGAAAATAAAGACAATCTAGATAGACAAGCTGACCGATTAAAAGATTATGCTGTTGCCAGAGGCTACAAAATCTACAAAGTTGTCAAAGAAGTAGGCAGTGGATTAGACGATAATCG
>NZ_SFBY01000209.1:0-6652 GCF_007095505.1 Microcystis sp. M_QC_C_20170808_M3Col | reverse complement strand
AAGAGTTTATCAATTAATTGTTTGGTTTCGTCAGATACGGTTTTATTAGTGGGATTGATCACAAACTGACGACCACATTCTTTACATTGACGTTTGGGTTTTCCATTATGAATAGAACCCTTCTTGATCGTATGGTGAGAACCACAATTAGGACAGGGGAATAGAGGTGAAGGGGGTATTTTGTTCGGTGCCAGACTGATATTTGAGTAAGCCAGACAGGAGCCAGAAAAAGATATTTATCAGAAAAGTCATGATCAAGCTAGAGGTTTAAAGACTGATTTGAGCCAATTATTTTTATTAATAAATATTTTACACAATTCATACCAGGTAAGCAAGAGGGCTACGCCACTACTACCAAATCATTACCGTTTTTTGTTACAGCAGTATGGAGCAGCCTAACTGATGGCTATATTTCCAGATTATCGCCCGCAGGAAACCAATCTTCATCGAGAATTTGTTCAAGGGAACCAATGGGAATAGCGGGGAAAGTATCGAGGGATAATTGAGAGCGATCACTGGCATTTTTTCGGGCTGAAAGATAACATTCATCGAAAATTTCGAGAATATAGGGTTTCAGACTAGGACTATCTTTAACTTCTTTGATTATTTGTCGGCGAAAGTTTCTAATTTCCCCTTTCCAGTGACCCTCATTTCTAGCTTTTTCTCCTGTCCAGTAAGTTAGTTTCAGCAAATGTACCAGCAATTGAATCAAAAGATTTTCAATTGTGCGCTTTTCACTCCTTCCCATACTTGCTAACTCCTCCAGTAAATTCTCTAAATCTACCCGCTCAAACTGTCTCGCTTGCAGTTGATTAATGGTAGTTCTAATCCAGAGATAAAAGTCTTCTTCGTACAGGGTTTTATTATCCATAAATACTTCCTTCAACTTAATAAAACGGGGATAATTATAGAATTTAACTATATAAACTAGCTACATATTCACTATAGCCATTATAGGGCAGAGTTTCGATAATTTCCCAAGATAAATCACTTCTACTGCCGATAAATTTCTCCGTTGCTTGCGACCAACGGGGATGGGGTTTACTGGGGTTTACATTAGCCTCAAAATCGTATTCGTGAGCGTCAATTGTGTTCCAGTAGGTGGCGGGTTGTTTGGCGGTAAATTCAATTTTTACTATCGATTTTGCTCCTTTAAAACCGTATTTCCAAGGAATAACCATTCGCAAGGGTGCGCCCTGTTGTTTGGGTAAATCATGACCGAAAATTCCCACGGCAAAGAAAGCTAATTCGTTGGCCATTTCTTCAATTCTTAAACCTTCTGTATAGGGCCAAGGTAAGGCTCCTAAATGTAATCCTGGCCCTTTAGTAATTTCGGGATCATAAAAGGAAGTAAAACGGACGAATTTTGCTTCGGATTTTGGTTCCACTGCCGCGATTAAAGCACTCATAGGAAAACCTAGCCAAGGTAAGACCATTGACCAAGCTTCCACACAACGAAAACGATAGATTCTTTCTTCGAGAGGAAAGGTTTTTTTAATAGTATCTATATCGTAGGTTTGGGGATTTTTTACCAATCCTCCCACTTCTACCGTCCAGGGATTCGTCGGTAATTTCTGCGCTTTTAACCAGATATTTTTGCCCCCTCCGAACTCATAAAAATTATTATATCTCCCCGCTACAGTTTCGGCAACTATGGGGCGATTTACAGTTAAAAAATTCGGATTCTTGCTGAACCCTTCAATTTTAGGTAATTGCAAACTTTTTTCTAAAGCTTCCGAGGAGGAGGATTTACCACAAGCAGTTAATAACAGTGAACTCCCCGCAATTCCTGCCCCGATTAACCCCTGTAAAAAGCGACGACGGTTAAAATAAACACTTTCAGAAGTAACTTCATTTTCGGAAATTTGCCAAGATTTAGCTAAACGAATTAAGACCATAATTATCCCCAATTTTATTGACAAAAAAACAGAGTTATGATAGAGGATACCACAACTCTGATTGTACAATAGTTTGTCAGTTTTGTTAAGAAATTTCGGCGAGCATCGGGGCAGTCACCAGAGGTTCCCGTCGTCCTTTTAAGACCATGGGAACTCCTCGCGAGGGAGCAAGGGTTACACCGCGGCGGCTGGGTTTTTCGGGGGTATTATTAACTAGAGTTAACTGATAATTGGCTAAAATTGTGGCGATAGCGATTTTCATCTCGTAAATAGCTAAAACTTCCCCGATACAACGACGCGCCCCACCACCAAAAGGCATATATTCGTAGGGGGTGAATTGTTTTTCTAAAAAGCGTTCTGGTTTAAAAGTATGGGAATCGGGGAAAGTTTGCTCGCGGTGGTGAGCTAGATAAATACAACCCATAAGAATTGTCCCTTTTTCTAAAGGATAACCATCTAGTTCTACCGGTTCTTCCACTACTCGCGGAAAAGTTAACATTCCCACGGGATGAATGCGTAAAGTTTCCGAACAAACCGCCGAAAGATAGGGTAATCTAGTCATATCAATCGGGTTAGGATTATCTCCTAAAGTGGCTATTTCTTGCAGAATTTTTGCTTTAATTTCTGGGTAGCGATGGGTCCAGTATAGCACCCAAGACATAGCAGTGGCCGTGGTTTCATGACCTGCGAATAATAAGGTCATTAATTCATCGCGCAATTCCTTATCGCTCATCGGGTTGCCTTCTTCATCCCGGGCCGACATCAGTAGTGATAAAATATCGGTGCGATTGGGGTTAGGATTAGCTTTTCTTTCGGCAATTTCTGTGTAGATAATATCATCAATTTTTTCTTGGTAACGCTGGTATTTTCCCCAGGGACTCCAGGAACCAAAATCAGCCCGCAAAATGGGGAAAAATAATAAAGAAGCCATCACCGGAGAGTTAAAAATATCGAGCATTTCAGCGAGAGTTTTTTTCAGGGTTTGATAACGTTCCCCTTGACTAATTCCAAAAACTGCCTCCATAATTACTTGTAAAGCAATCGCTGTGGTCGCTGAACGGGCTTTTAAAGGTTGATTTTCGGGCAATTCTGCCATTACTCTCAGGGTAATATCGCGGATTAAATCGCCGTACAAACGCATTCTTTCCCCGTGAAAAGGTGGCAATAAAAGCTGACGGCGTTTTTTGTGGATATCTCCGTCTAACATGACGACGGAATAATCACCAATAATCGGGGCAATAATCCGATTGGCTTCCCCCGGGGCCGAGAATTGTTTACGGTCATTAGTTAAAAGCTGTTGTAGGGCCGCAGGACTACTGATAAAGATAAAATTATCTACAGTTAAACCCACTTTCGTGCTAAAAATATCGCCATGCTTGCGGGCGGCATTTTCCATAAAAGCTACGGGATTAATGATCCATTGTGCCATTTGCAGGAAGGTAGGTGCTTTGACCTTGGGGATGATTTTCATAGATTGATTGCTATATCCAATGCTAATTATTTCTAATTGTGACATTTTTTCCCCAGAGACGGCAAGGTGTAATATCAAGTAAAGAGCAAAAATTACCGGGCTGTTGGTTGTCTTATCTTCTCCCAGAGAGGGGGATTTTCTGGGAAGTTTCAGGCTTGGCTTTCTGGTCTGAACAATGATAACTAGGGTAGAATAGCTCCCAGTTCTATTTAATTCGCTTCTATAGTTCAATCTCTCTTTTTTCATTCCTTATAGGGACTTTTTATGATTATTTCCAAGTTTTTGCCCTTAGAAAAAACTGTGATTATCAGGCATTTACTGTTATTAACTACATTTAGCCTTGTTTTTCTCCTGACTACTCCCCCCGCTTTTGCCCTCCAATCCAGTGCCTCCACCGGTTTTAATCCTCAAACTATTCTTTTCAATGCCTTAACTTGGGTGGATAGTTTGGGAGGCGTGGGAGCGATCGCGTTTATAATTATCTATATTCTAGCTACTGTGGCCTTTTTTCCCGGTTCAATCCTGACTTTCGGGGCTGGTGTGGTTTTTGGCGTGGTTTTAGGCTCTTTTTACGTCTTTATCGGGGCAACTATCGGCGCTACTGCCGCTTTTCTGGTGGGACGTTATCTGGCTAGGGGTTGGGTAGCGGAAAAAATTCAAGGTAATAATAAATTTCAAGCTATCGATGAAGCTGTGGGGAGAGAAGGCTTAAAAATAGTGCTTTTAACCCGTTTATCTCCCGTATTTCCTTTTAATCTGCTCAATTATGCCTATGGTGTCACCGGGGTTTCCCTGAAAGATTATCTACTAGGTTCCGCAGGCATGATTCCGGGGACAATAATGTATGTTTATATTGGCTCTTTAGCCGGCAATCTTGCCACTATCGGGACCTCGGCACCAGCCACTAACCCAGTTTTACAATGGACTATTCGCCTGATCGGTTTTATCGCTACCGTTGCCGTCACCCTCTACGTCACGAAAATTGCCCGTCAAGCCCTGGCATCAGTTATCAGTGAATAGTCATCGGTTATCAGTCAGGGTGTGGGGTGTGGGGTGTGGGGAAGTGGGGAAGTAGGGTGTGGGGTGTGGGGTGTTAAGATAAACCTCTTGCATAATTAATTTTTCAGGGTTCAAAAACGGCAAAAATAAGAATTAAATTGCATAAACTCTGTAAATAGACCATTTAACTGATTATTATTCATTCTTAATTCTCCTGACTACTGACGACCGGCTACTGACTCCTAACCCTAACAACAATTTTTGATTTTTACAAGAGGTCTAATATGTTTGAAAATAGCTCTAGGGAAGTTAATGTTCTCCCCATGGACGAACATAATCAAAAATTAGTTAATTATCTTCATCCTGCCGATTGGGTCAATCCACAACCCCAAGATTGTTATGATTTAGTCGTCATTGGTGCGGGTACTGCGGGTTTAGTCGTAGCGGCTGGGGCTGCGGGTTTAGATATAGGTTTAAAAGTGGCTTTAGTGGAAAAACACCTCATGGGGGGAGATTGCCTCAATTTCGGTTGTGTTCCTTCTAAATGTCTGATTCGTTCCTCTAGAATTATCGGGGAAATTGAGCAAGCCAAAAAATTAGGAATTAATATTGGGGATACTAGGGTAGATTTTGCCAGAGTCATGACCAGAATGCGGCAAATTCGCGCCGATATTAGCCATAATGATTCGGTGCAACGTTTCCAAAAACTAGGTATCGATGTCTTCTTGGGTAGCGCTCGTTTTTTAGGACAAAATGCTGTGGAAGTGACGGGAAAAACCCTCGATTATAAAAAAGCCGTCATTGCCACTGGTGCTAGGGCTTTTCATCCCCATATCCCCGGACTAAAAGAGGCGGAATTTTATACCAATGAAACAATTTTTTCCCTAACAGAATTACCTCCTCGATTAGCTGTTATCGGTGGCGGGCCGATTGGTTGTGAATTAGCTCAAGCTTTTCAACGGTTAGGCGTGCAGGTGATTTTATTTCATAATCATTCCCATCTTTTGAATAAAGAAGACCAAGAAGCATCCGAAATTATTGAGAATACTTTGCTGCGGGAAGGAATGCAATTAATTCTCTCCTGCCAAATTGAACGGGTGACAAAACATGAGCGGGGTAAAACCATTGAATATACTAGCAACGGTCAAGGAGCAACTATCACCGTCGATGAGATTTTAGTCGGTGCAGGCCGGGAGCCTAATGTGTCAGGATTAAATTTAGAAGCGGTGGCCGTGGAATACGATACTCGTCGGGGAGTCAAAGTTAATGATTATCTGCAAACTACTAACCCGAAAATTTATGCAGCCGGTGATATCTGTCTGGATTGGAAATTTACCCATGCTGCCGATGCAGCCGCCCGTATTGTGATTAAAAATACTCTCTTTTCTCCCTTCGGTTTCGGACGCAATAAGCTCAGTAATTTAGTTATGCCTTGGGTCACTTATACCGACCCAGAAATCGCCCATGTGGGCATGGATGAAACCCAAGCACAAGCCCGGGGATTGGCCACTAATACTATTAAAATTCCTTTGAGTATAGTCGATCGAGCTATCGCTGATGGGGAAACAGCAGGTTTTTTAAAAATTATTCACAAACAAGGTTCCGACCAAATTTTAGGAGCCACTATCGTCGCCTCCCACGCCGGTGAGATGATTTCCCAAATTACTACCGCTATGGTTGCTAAAATCGGACTGAGTAAACTCTCTAGTGTTATTCATCCCTATCCCACCCAAGCGGAAGCGATTAAAAAAGCCGCCGATGCCTATCGCCGAACTCTCTTGACTCCTAATAGTCAAAAATTCTTGGCATTGTTGACTAAATTATCGCCTTAAAATCAGTTATCAGTTATCAGTTATCAGTTATCAGTTATCAGTTATCAGCTATCAGCTATCAGTTAAGCTAAGACGCATTTAAAGCGCTTATTCTTAAGATTAGCCGAATCTCCCCCAATCCCTTTACTGTTGCCTCTTGCCTCTTGCCTCTTGCCTCGTCTGGCCCAAGCAATTTAAATTACGAACAGCTTATCAGAGTTGCGTTTTCTTTTCACTGATTACTGGTTACTGGTTACTGTTTACTGATAACTGAAAATACTCCCCAACTCCCACTCTCCAATAACTAGGGTTTGCGGCAAAAAGTTTGTTGGTGGGGGTAGGGTGTAGGGTGTGGGGTGTGGGGTGTAGGGTTTTACCGATTTTCAGGTGGTCAATTACCTAATTTTCAGGGAAAAAGTCCCGGAATTTTCCCCCCAATCACTCCAATCGCTGGCACTTTTTGATTGACAAAA